>CALCJH010000269.1 GCA_937967775.1 uncultured bacterium
AAGCACGACTGCGCAAACGAGCGACGCAAGGCTACGCATCATCTCCCCGCTTCCCCTTCCACTGGAGCACGGCAGCATAGATCTCCCGTCTGGAGCGTCCGGACTTCCGCGCCAGCAGGCTGATCGCCGCCTTGTCGTCCATTCCCTGCGACATCAGGAAGTGATATTCCTGCTCCAGATCAAGAGAAGCGCCACCCGCGACAGGAGTGCCCTCCAGCCCCACGACAAACTCTCCCCGGGGACGCCGCTCCTTGAACACGCCCAGCACCTCCTCCACGGGACCTCTGAGGAACTCCTCGTGGAGCTTAGTGAGCTCGCGGCCGATACAGACCCGGCGTCCGGGAAGCGCCTCCGCGATGGTCTCAAGGGTTGCTCTGATGCGGCCGGGAGATTCGTAAAATACCACAGTGCGCGTCTCGGAGGCAAGATCCTGAAAGAATCTGACGCGCTCTCCCGGCTTCCGGGGAGGAAAGCCCGCGAAAACGAATGCCGATGTGTTCAGGCCCGCAGCGCTGAGAAACGCCACCAGCGCGCAAGGCCCCGGCACGGGAAACACCGGCAGCCCCTCGGCAATACAACCGCGGATCAGTTCGTGACCGGGATCGCTGATGCCGGGAGTGCCGGCCTCGCTCACCAGCGCCACCGCGCCACCGGCACGGACTCGCTCGACCAGCTCGCGCGCCCGCGCCCCGCCGCTGTGCTGATGATAGGAGACCAGTGGCGTATGGATATCGAAGCGCGCGAGGAGTTTGAGCGTGGTGCGGGTATCTTCCGAGGCAATGACGTCGCACTGCCTTAGAACATCCAGGGCCCGAAGCGTGATGTCCTGCAGGTTGCCGATGGGCGTCGCGACTATGTAATGCCCCGGCGCCAGTGCCGCGGCGGAGGCGGCCAAACCGCCTCCGCCTGAATCCCGCGTGTTATCTGCCGCCCTTTTTGCCTCCCGGGGCTTCGCCGCCACCCTGCTTCTCCTTCGCCGCAGGCGCCGGCTGCATCGCGCGCTGCCGCTCCATCTCACGGTCCACGATCTGCTTGGACTTCTCAGCCAGCGATTTATCCGGGAAGCGGCTCTCGAACACCTGCTGGAGCTGCATATGCACCATCCAGTCCGCTGTCACCTCGGACGCCATCCGGTAGTGCTCCAGAGCCTTGTCCTTCTGACCCAGGCTGTCATACAAGCGGGCAAGATCCAGCCGCACATACCCGTCTTCAAAGCGCTCCAGCCCTTTCTCCAGAAGTGCCGCAGCCTCCTTCGTCTTGCCCTGCATATGCAGAATCCGGGCGAGCTGGACATACGAGGTGTCTGCCACGGAGGAATCCGGATTGGCCTTGATGTGCCGGTCGAAGGCGGCTGCGGCCTTCTCCAGCGCCTTGCGAACATCCACGTCCGGATTGTAGGACTGTGCCAGCCACCAGTAAGCCTCAAACTCCGGATTCACGAACTCGATCTTGGCGTCCTTGCGGAGGCGCTCCAGAACCTGTCCCCACGTCTCGTCTGCGAGGCGCTTCTGCTGCTCTTTGCGGTAGTCTTCCTTCTTCTTGTCGAAATCCGGCGGGAGGTCCAGCTTGCTGGACTCCATTTTCAGGATCTCGAATCCCTGCGGAGTCTGGATGACTTCCGAAATATCACCTGGTTTTTTCAGCCGCAGAGCCGCTTTCCTGACCCCCTGGGACGGCGCTCCGAAACCACCGGCGGGTGTCTGACTGCCCTGGATAGGAGGGAGAAGCCCTCCGGCGGAGGCCGTGGCCGGGTCGTCCGAGAACTCCCGCGCGAGCTTCGCGAAGTCCTTACCCGCCTTTGCCTTCGCCAGCACCTCCTCCGCCCGTTTCCTGGCAGAGGCTTCCGGACGCTTGGAACTGCTTATCAGGATGTGGCGGACAGTGACGGTGCGGTAAAGATCGCGCAGGGCGCTGTCGCTCAGCTGCACCTTGCTCTGCACGCTCTGCTGGAACTTGCGCGCCATCAGCTCGGCGCGCAGCGCGTCGCGGTCAATGCCGCTCTCGATCTCCCGCCGCACATCCCGCAGGCTCTTCTGCACGCGTTGCTTCAGCTCCCGGTCCAGGTCACGGTCGCTCTTCTTGGCCGCATCCTTGCCGAAGAACAGCTCGCGATACTGATCCAGCTGAGCATTCACGAGCTTCTTATACTCCTCGTTCAGCTCCCGCCGGGAGACTTTGATGTCCGAGCGCTCCGCCTCCCGCAAAACCAGCTCCCTCATCACAAGTGAGGGGATGAGCTGCTTCTTCAGTTCGGCCATCTGGGTGGCGCCGTATGGCTGACGCTGCTCCCGCAGGCGTTCACGCGTCTGTTCCAGCTGGCGGAAATACTCCTCGGTGGATACCGTCTTGCCGTCCAGCTTGAAGGCCACGTACAGCTCCGGCTGCTTTTCGGCCTGCTCCCGCTCGTGCATCCTACTGGAGCCGAAGCCCACGAACACACTCACCAGAAACGCTACCAGAAGAACGCCCACGATGGGCACCATCAGCTTCTTGACGGCCTGCTCGCGAATCTTGATTATGGACATTCAGTCTCCCCTCACCATCGCCGCCAGGGCCCGCAGGCTCTCCTCAGATGCGGCGGCCTTTCCGCCCTCTTCCAGCGCGTAATGCGTCTCCAGCGACAACAGCCCGTCGTAGCCGTCACGCTTCAGCTGCCGGATGTGCTCCTGATATCCCACCTGCCCTTCGCCGACCTTGCAGAACGTAACCTTCCCGTCCGCTCCCCGGATTCCATCTTTCACGTGGATGTGCCGGATATAGGGCCGGATGGCCATATATCCGTCCGGGAAGGGGTTCTCGCCGGCGCACAGAGCATTGCCCGGATCCCAGACCGCGGCGATTCCCGCGCCGTCCAGCCGCTTCAACACCCGCGCCGTCTCCTCACCTGTCCCCAGGAAACAGGCGTGCTCGTTCTCCAGCAACAGCTCCATGCCGCGCTCTGTGGCCCGCTGGACCGGCTCGGCGAACATCTCCACGATCCTGTCCTCTATTTCGGGAGTCAGATCCCCTTTTCTCCAGAACGAAAAGACCCGGATCCGGTTGGTCCCCAGCTTCTCCGCAATGTCGAAGCAGCGCATCAGAAAATCCATCTGCTCGCCGAGCGACCGCTCCCGCGCCTGATGGGTCATGCCACGCTCGGCGCGCTGGTCCTCGAAAAGATCGCACTTATAGAACGGCGATGCCAGCCCGCAAACCTGGATGTTTTCCCGACGCAGAAGAGACGCCACCTCTTCGACGCCAGCATCATCCATATCGGTGACGTTGACCCCGCCGACCGCCCGGATCTCCGCCTGGTCAACCTCACACCGTCGCATCACCGCGATGGCCTCGCTCAGGTCCTGGGAGATCTCGTCTGTGAGTACTGCAACGTCCAAGCCAGTCACTCCTCGCCCGTGAATAATACGGCAAGCGCGGGCCCGCCCTGTGACCCGCCGCTGAATCTTAGAGACCGAGCCACTCTACTGTCAACTGCCGCCCGTCTCCACCCATCGTAGAAGCGTGAACCAGAATTGCGCTCCGCGGCCCTGCTCGCTGACAACCCAGGTTTCTCCCCCCATCGCCTCCACAAGGCTCCTTACTGAGGCAAGACCCAGGCCTGTTCCACCGCGGCGGAGGCGGGCCGAAGTCTCCTGCAGGGAGACGAAAGGATCCCAGATGCGCTCGATGACTCCCGGCGGGATGCCCGGCCCGGAATCCGCAACGCACACGGCAACGGAGCCGGGCCGCTTCTCGCACTCCACCCGGATCAGCCCACCCTCTCCGGCGTGCCGGGCCGCATTGTCCAAGAGATTGGCAAGCACCCTTTTCAAGGCCACCTCATCCCCTCGGACATCAGGCAGGCCTTCCGGAATGGCAAGCTCCACACGGATATTCCGTTGCGAAAGACCGGGTGAGTACGCCTCCAGCGTCTCACGGATACAGCGTGAAACATCCACCCGCTCACAACCCGCTTCGGAGTGCCCGGAGAGGATCTCCAGCGACTCGCCGAGCCCGGTCAGCATCCGTCCCATAAGACGGGTCTGGTCCAGCGCAAGCGACAGAAACCTGCGTCTTTCGGACGCCGTCGTCTTCTGTTCCAGAATCGCTTCAATGAATCCCTGAATGACCGTCAGAGGCGACCGCAGATCATGCGCCACGCGGGCGAGCATTCCCAGGCACTGCTTCTGCAGTTTCTCCCGTTCGGATTCGTCGCAGAGGAGCGCCACAACGCCGGTCGAACCATCCGGAAGCGGCAAAGGGCAGACCCGGGCCGCAACGCGCGGACCTTCCGGCCGGGACGCAAGGATGCGCCGGGCTTCCAGATCGTGTCGCAGGCACCGGCGCACCAGGTCTCGCAGGTCCGAAGTGGCAGGCCGCGACGGGTCCAGCGCGCAGGATGGAGCGGCTTCAGGGGAAATACCCAGCAGCTCTCTGGCCCGATCATCCAGGGTCCAAACCCTGAGGTCGGGGCCGGCGACCACAAACCCCGGCTCCGTTCCGCAGCCTTCTTTTCTGGAACAGCAATGGGGAGGAGATTCGCCCCGTGCAGAGGCGCCGGAGGACACGCCGGAGCTCATCTGCCGGTCCTGCGGGCGGAGAGATTACACCGGAACCCCGTGGTCCCGGATCTCGAACTTATACCCCACTCCCCAGATCGTGGTGATACGGCAGGGGCTGCCATCCACCTGGATCTTGCGGCGGAGCCTCTTGACGTGCTGATCCACAGTGCGCTCGTCACCGTAGAACTCCTGATAAGCCCACACCTGTTCGAGGAGCTGCTCCCGCGTAAAGACCCGGTTGCGATGCTTCGCAAAATGCCACAGCAGGTCGAACTCCTTC
>CALCJH010000270.1 GCA_937967775.1 uncultured bacterium
ATCGAAGACATTCAGACCGCCTGGCAGGCATCCGAAGCGCTCCGTTCGGGCCGCATTTCTGCCCGCGATCTAACACGCGCTTCCTTTGAGCGCATCGCGGCGCTGGAGCCGTCCCTTTCGGCGTTTCTGGCTCTGACGGAAGAGATAGCGATGGAGGCGGCCGCGCGTTTCGATGCCAACCCGGCCGCCTTTCCCGACCCGCTGGCCGGGGTGCCGGCTGCGGTGAAGGACAATATGTGCCTGAAGGGCGTCCCCTGCACCTGCGCCTCGCGCATCCTGGAGGGCTGGGAGCCCCCCTACAATGCCACGGCTGTCCAGCGCATCCTGGACCGGGGAGGTGTCATCTGCGGCAAGACGAATCTGGACGAGTTCGCAATGGGCTCCTCCACGGAGAATTCTGCATTCACGGTGACCCGCAATCCCTGGAACACCTCCATGGTGCCCGGAGGGTCAAGCGGAGGGTCGGCGGCTGCGGTGGCCGCGGGACAGGTGTTCTATGCCCTCGGCTCAGATACCGGGGGCTCCATCCGCCAGCCGGCCTCTTTCTGCGGGATCGTGGGTGTCAAACCCACATACGGCCGGGTGTCGCGGTACGGCCTGGTGGCCTACGCATCCAGTCTGGACCAGATTGGCCCGCTCACGCGTGATGTGAGAGACGCCGCGCTGGTGTTGAACCTCATCTGCGGCCACGACCCTCTGGACTCCACCAGCTATCCCGGCGAATCGCCGGACTTCACACAGGCTCTCAGACGGGATGTGCAGGGCCTGACCGTAGGGTTGCCGCAGGAGTTCTTCGCGCAGGGAGTCCGGGACGATGTGGCTCAGGCCGTCCGGGACGGAGCCCGGGTGCTGGAGAAAGCGGGCGCAACAGTCCGGGACATCTCCATGCCCAACGTGGGCTATGCGCTCCCGGTCTACTACATCATCGCGCCGGCGGAGGCCAGCTCCAACCTGGCGCGCTACGACGGAGTCCGTTACGGCCACCGCTCCTACGCGGCATCGGACCACGTGGATATGTTCATGCGCTCCCGCGCGGAGGGGTTCGGTGCGGAGGTCAAACAGCGCATCATGATCGGCACCTACGCGCTTTCGGCCGGTTACTATGATGCCTACTACCTGAAAGCCCAGCAGGTGCGCACCCTTCTGCGCCGCGACTTTGACCGGGCCTTTCAGGAGTGCGATGTGCTGCTGACACCCACGTCGCCGACGCCAGCCTTCGCCGTGGGCGAGCGCGCGGACGATCCCTTCCAGATGAAGCTGGCGGATGTCTGCACCATCCCTGTGAATCTGGCGGGCATTCCGGCGCTCAGTCTGCCCTGCGGACTGGTGGACGGTCTTCCTGTGGGCATGCAGATCATGGCCCGGCCGTTCGACGAGGAGACCATGCTTCGCGCGGCCTACACCTTTGAGCAGGCCACCGAATTTCATCGCCTCCGGCCCGCCATCTAGTTGGGCGCGGCAGAGGGATTTCAGCTTGGCGGAGACGACTTTGGCTGTTGATATTGCAGAGACCGGGTTCGAGGCTGTCATCGGCATGGAGGTCCATGCCGAGCTTCTGACCCGCAGCAAGATGTTCTGCGCCTGCAGCGCCGAGTTCGGCGGCGAGCCGAACACGCGCTGCTGTCCGGTGTGTCTGGGGCTGCCCGGCTCTCTTCCGGTGGCGAACCGGCAGGCGGTGGAGTTCGTGGTTCGTGCGGCGATGGCGCTGAACTGCGAGATCAACCGGGAGACCTTCTTCCATCGCAAGAACTACTTCTACCCGGACCTGCCCAAGGGTTATCAGATCTCCCAGTACGGCGATACCCCCATCGGCGTCCGGGGCTGGATCGAGATCGAGACGGAGGACGGCGGAGTTAAGCGCATAGGCATTCGTCGGGTGCATCTGGAGGAAGATACTGGCAAACTGCTGCATTCCTCTCCTTCTGAGAGCGAGGTAGACTACAACCGAAGCGGCGTCCCGCTGATGGAGATCGTCACGGAGCACGACCCGCGGCCCGGCTTCGACCAGATCAACACGGCTTACGAAGCCCGCGAGTATATCATGCAGCTTCGCCAGATCCTGCTGTATCTGGGGGTCTGCGATGGCAAGATGGAGGAAGGCTCTCTGCGCTGTGAGCCGAACGTCTCGGTCCGGCCCGTCGGATCCCGCGAGTATGGTACCCGTACAGAGCTGAAGAACCTTAATTCCTTCCGTTCGGTGTATCGGGGGCTGGAGTACGAGATCCGCCGCCAGATCGAGACCATCCGGAGCGGCGGAGTGGTGGTCCACGAGACGCGCCGCTGGGATGAGGAGAACGAAGTCACCGCTCCCATGCGCGGCAAGGAGCTGGAGCAGGAGTACCGTTACTTCCCGGAGCCGGACCTTCTGCCGTTCCGGTTTGAAGAAACGCAGCTTGAGAAGTTACGCCGCGAGCTTCCGGAACTGCCGCTGCAGCGCCGGCGGCGGTTGGAGGAGATGGGGCTGTCTCGCGCCGATGCGGCTACTCTGACATCCGAGAAGGCAATCGCGGACTGGTTCGAGGAGGCCGCGCGCGACTACGGCGATCCGAAGCCCATCGCCAACTGGGTGCTGTCCGAGCTGCTGCGGTTGCTGAACCAGGCCGGGGAAGGCATTCAGTCCTGCAGGGTTCGCCCCGCCCAGCTTGCTTCGCTTGTCCGCCTGATAGACGACGGGACCATCAGCGGGAAGATCGCCAAGGGAGTTTTCGAAGAGATGTTCCGCACCGGGCGGGATCCCCGGGAGATCGTGGAGGCGAGCGGGCAGACGCAGATCTCGGATGAGGATGCCATCCTGTCTGCGGTCCGCAAGGTCATCGCCGAGAACGAGCGCGTGGCGGCGGATGTGCGGGGAGGAAAAGAGAAGTCCATCGGGTTCCTGGTGGGCCAGGTCATGAAGGAGACAGGGGGACGTGCCAACCCGCGCCTTGTGAACGAACTGCTCCGCCGCGAGCTGGGCGCCGGCTGAGCCGGCGGGAACGCCCGGTATGAGCGGGCGAGCGGTGCGGAAGGTCCTGGCGGCGGCTGGAGCGGTGGCTGTTGCCGGGCAACTCGCCGCCTACTCGCTGCTTGCCCGGCTGGATCCCGCGGGGGTGTCGCGGCGCGTCTGGCAGGCCGGCTTGGACGGCGGCGAAATCCGCATCAGTCATCCCGGCAACTGGAAACTCAGTGTGTCCTCCGATGGGCCGGATTTCCGGGTGGTGATGGAAGGCCCCGGCGGAGTCCGGATGGAGGTTTCGGGCAGCCCGGTGCTGAAGGCCGTCTCTGAATCGCCGGAAGAGGGGGCGGATGCGATCCACACGCCTCTGCAGCGCGCGCACCGGGCGCTTCAGGCGGTGGCCCGCCGGGGATTGCAGCGCTTCAGCGAGGGAAAGCCGGTTAGCTCCGGAGCACTGGGCCGGGAGAGTCTGCTCAGCTTTTATTCGGCTGTGCGTGGGGGGCTGCCGGTGAGGGGTTTCCGGCATACCTGCATCGGCGAGCAGCGGGTGTGGAGCGTCCAGGGCGAGTGTCCGGCGCGGATCTGGGGGCGGGTAGCTACCGTTCTGGACGGCGTGGTGCGTCAGATGGAGCTCCCGTAGGGTGTCCGTCGTCTGCCAGTGGTGCGGGATGGAATCGGATGACGAGCATCAGTGCTCGTGGTGCCGGCGGGTGATCGTCCCTCCCCCCCCGCCGCCTCTGCCGTCCTCGCAGAGTCCAGCGGATGATGAGGATCAGGCGGCCTCGGCGTTCATCGCTCCGCTCCCGGAGCGGCTGGAGTGGTTTGCGTCCGTCGTCCTGCCGCTGATGGCGCTTGGTGTTGCCTGGACTCGATGGACCTCCGTCCCGCTGCCTGTGGCGGCGGCCTGCGCGTCGCTGGTGGCGTGCTTCTTTCTGTCGGTTTATCAGCTGGTGCAGAGTGTGGAC
>CALCJH010000271.1 GCA_937967775.1 uncultured bacterium
AAAACCTCCGAGCTGGGGTACTCGGGAGTGGAGATCGCGCCGTTCACTCTGGGACCGCGGCCTGTAGAGCTGCCGGCGGCCGAGCGGGAATCCATACGCGCGAGCGCAGCCCGGGCGGGCGTAGAGATCATCGGGCTCCACTGGCTCCTGGCAAAGACCGAAGGTTTGCACCTCACCTCTCCGGACCGCGAAACCCGTACAAGGACGATCAGATACCTGCAAGATCTCGTCCGCCTGAGCGCGGATCTCGGCGGATCCGTGCTGATCCTTGGTTCGCCGCAGCAGCGATCCATCTGCGCCCCGGTGACCCGGGAGGAAGCAGTCGAATATGCACGCGAGACGCTGGCAGAGGTCGGAAAGGTGGCTGAGGAGCTTGGTCAGACGCTGTGCCTGGAGCCTCTCGGCCCTGAGGAGACGAACTTCGTGAATACGGCAGACGAGGCGTGGGCGCTGGCTGCCAGCACTGGGTCTTCAGCCGTCAAGATCATCCTGGATGTCAAGGCGATGAGCACCGAAGCGCGACCTATCCCCGAGATCATCGCCAGCCACGCCGCTCACGCGGGACACGTTCACGCCAACGACCCGAACCGCCGCGGGCCGGGCTTCGGGGACGTGGACTTCCGCCCCATCTTCAAAGCCCTGCAGGATGCCGGCTATGACCGGTATGTGTCCGTGGAGGTCTTCGATTACCGACCGGACCCCGTGACTATCGCGCGGGAGTCCATTGAGTATATGCGCCGGTGCCTGCCAGAGTAACGCAGCCCTGGCGCGCTCTCATTTCACGCGCAGTCTTCAGTTCAAAAGGAGTGCAAACAGATGACGCAGAGCCGCTTCGCCATCACGTCGCCCACAAGAGAGCTTGTCAATACGCCGCTGACCCTGACCATCCGCGGGCTTCAAAAGCTCGAAGACGGAGACTGGGCGCTGGAAAATGAAGAGACGGGCGAGCTCCTGGCGCTCCAGTCGGAGACAGGCTGGTTCGGGAGCCGCGCCATCCTGCGCTTCATCCTTCCGCGGATCGGAAAGGGCCAGACTCTGACCTTCCGGCTGACGCAGGCGCCCGCCTTTCCCTGCAGGGTCAGCACCGAGCCGCTGGAAAACCACCGGCTGCGTCTCTCACTGGACGGTCAGGAGGTGACCTGCTATCACTATGCCGACTCCTATGCCCGCCCTTTCCTGTGGCCTCTCATCGGGCCGGACGGAGTCCGGCTGACGCGGGACTGGCCAATGGAAGAACGCGAGGGCGATCAGCAGGACCATATTCACCATCGCTCGATGTGGTCGGCGCATGGAGACCTGAACGGCACGGACAACTGGACTGAGATGGAAGGGCACGGAAGCTCCCGCCACTATGCGTTCGAGGAGCAGACCAGCGGGCCGGTCTTCGGGCGTTTTTCGGCGAAGCACGAATGGCTGACGACCGAAGGACAGGCGTATATGCGCGCCTACATTGATGTAACCCTCTACGCCATTGACGGCGACGCCCGGGTGCTGGACTACACCATCTGCTTCCGGCCGCTGTCCGGACCGGTCCGGTTCGGGGACACCAAGGAAGGGGGCATCATCGCAGTTCGCGTGGCTTCCTCTATGTGCGGGCAGAACGGGGGGCTGATCGAGAATGCATACGGCGGCCTGACTGAGCGGGAATGCTGGGGGCGTCCGGCTCCCTGGGTGGACTATTCCGGGACAGCAGGCAGCGCTCTCTATGGCATCACACTGATGGAGCACCCCGAAAACCCGCAGTATCCCACACGCTGGCACGTGCGCGATTACGGGCTGTTCGCGGCCAACCCGTTCGCGCTTCACGACTATCTGGGCTCGGACCAAGTAGACGGCAGCGCCGTCCTGGAGCCAGGAATAGTATGGAAATACGCCTACCGGGTGGTGCTGCACCGCGGACGCGCCGCCGACGCGGCCATCCGGGACCGGTTCCTCGCCTTTGCGGAGGGTCTGGAGATCAAGCCCATCGAGTAACCGCGCCGGGCACGCTCAGGCAGCGGTCAGCGCGTCCGGATTCAGCGGCTGCAGATCCTCGGGGACGAAAAGCCCCTCTTTGCGGATGAGCTCTCCGTCGAAATAGAGCTCGCCTCCCCCGTATTCCGGGCGCTGGATGAGCACAAGGTCCCAGTGAACCTTGGAGCGGTTCCCGTTATCGGCCTTCTCGTATGCCTGGCCGGGCGTGAAGTGGATGGATCCTGCGATCTTTTCATCGAACAGGATGTCCCGGATGGGCCGCAGGATGTGGGGATTGTAAGCGATGGAGAACTCCCCCACAAAACGTGCCCCTTCGTCTGTGTCCAGGATCCTATTCAGCTCTTCGTTATCCGAGGCGGAGGCGGAGACGCACCGGCCGTCACGGAATTCCAACCGGACGTCATCGAACGATTTGCCCTGGTAGATAGTGGGCGCATTGTAGTGGATGACACCGTTGACGCTCTCGCGAACGGGCGCGGTGAAAGTCTCTCCGTCCGGAATGTTGTGCTCACCTACACAGGGAACGACCGGGATATCCTTGATAGAAAAGGTGAGGTCCGTTTCGCGCGGCCCGACGATGCGGACGATATCACACGCGTTCATCCGGTCTTCCAGAGGTTTCTGCGCGGCCGCCATCCGGGCGTAATCCAGCGTGCATACCTGGAAGAAAAAGTCCTCGAATGCCTCTGTTGACATCCCCGCGAGCTGCGCCATAGAGGGCGTCGGCCAGCGCAGCACCACCCACTTGGTATGGTTCACGCGCTGCTCGAAGTGCACCGGATGCGCCACGTGCTCCAGATACAGCTTCATCCGCTCCTGCGGAACGTCGGCCGTTTCGCTGGCGTTCTCACCGCCGCGCAGACCGATATAGACGTTCATCAGCTTCATCCGGTGAAGCTCCCAGTCACCCTGGACCTTCATCTGCTCT
>CALCJH010000272.1 GCA_937967775.1 uncultured bacterium
GGGAAGTTGGCGCCGGCGAAGTCCTGGAACATCCAGCCCACCGCCAGGCCCATCACCGCTCCGAACGCCAGCCGGCTGATCCAGTTGTGCTTCTGAGAATAGACGAAGTAGAACATCGCCCCGCCGGTCAGCGCAAACGCCCACCACCAGCGCCCCTCGTTCCACATCGGCACCCACCATTTGGGGATGAGGATCTCGCTGACCACCAGGAACAGTCCATAGCCTACCGCCAGCCCCAGATAGAAGTGCTCGAACAGGCGGTAGACCACATTCTCGCGATACAGAAACGTGTAGATGGCCAGGGTGCAGATGGCTCCGGACCAGACCACCGTCCGCTGGACCGCTTCCTGGTTCGAGAAGAACTGCTGCAGCGCTTCGTTCATCGCCCGGAACCTCCAGCGCGCCGGGACGCGAAATAGCCGATGTTCGCCAGAACGATGAGGAAGATCATCAGGAGCTCCGCCAGCGAAAGCGAGTTGGACCAGCGCACGCCGCTGCGCGGGTCGTTCAGCAGCGTCTCATACTGCGCGCCGCCCACCAGTCCGGGCAGCATGCCGACCAGCTGCTTGGCGTCCAGCGGATCATATCCCTGCGCCACCATGACCGCCGTCGGCGCGTAGGCTATGGGCGTCCCGTACACTGCCTGGATGAAAGCCACCCACAGCATGATGTTGCCCACTGGCGTGATGTGGCAGACGAAGCCGATGTCGTCAATATCTTTCACGCCCTTCATGACGGGCAGTTCCGAGAGGGGCGTGCCGCGGTAGTCCTGGCGCACCGTGCCCGGGATATCCTTGGCCATGGACTTCAGAAAGGCCACCATCGGCACGGCCTTCCAGCCCCAGTTGACCCAGTCTCTGCCGTACACCTTGCCATACTCCGGCGCAAGGCGCTCCGCGGTGTTCTGCATCAGCGTGGTGGTCTGGGGCGCCCACGGCAGGATGGCGAAGGGCACGTTGTTGCGGAAAAGGTGACGCATCAGAGCTTCCGTCTGTGGCAGGCTCTCGGCAAGCGTTCCCGCGCCCCAGTCCCCGGAAAGGATGGCCAGCTTCCCCTTCGGGATGGACTCCACCGCGTCGTAGACTCCCCGCACCTCCGGAGTGATGGCCGTCGGCAGTTTGAACGGGACGAACATCGGCAAAGCGATGACCGCCACCAGCAGGACATACATCACCCGGCGGTCTATGCGCTGCATCCGTTCGAAGACAGTCACCGGGTCAGACCTCCTTCTCGAAGTAGCTGCCGCGCTCCAGCGACAGCCAGATCCTCAGACCCATCGCCAGCGCTCCCACGGCGATCCCGAACTCGATGCCCCGTTGCGCCGCCGCGTTCGGCTTCCAGAGGATCCACTGACTGATGTTCTCCAGCCGGAGGTTGTAGAGGAACCCCCACTCGGGCTGGATCCAGCTGGTCAGCCAGATACCCACCGGCACCTGCCCCAGCATCACCAGAAACGCCGCGCCCATCATAATGGTCGCTTCCACGCTGCGGATGCGGAACGCGCGGTAGGCGGCGGAGATGATGAAGAACGCGATGAGCGAGAACATGGCGGCGTCCAGCGAGAACAGCCAGCCGTCCGTCGCGATCCTCCACAACCCCTGCCAGACCGGGCTTTTCTGCCCTGCTCCGAAACGCTGGAAGAACCCGATGACGGCCATCACGATGACGCCGATGAAGAAGAAGACGCTGAACCCCCAGTTCTTCCGCGCCTGCAGGATGTTCTTGCCGTGTATGTGCACCAGGTTAGTCAGCCCCAGCGCGAACGTGAAGCCCGCGATGACCTGCCAGGCGTTTGTCAGGCCCTGCATATAGGGGGAGAGGAAGTTCTGGTCCGGGTCCAGTCCCGCGTAGAGGAGCTCGAACACTTTTTTCCCGAACGCTCCTTTGGAGAGCAGGAACGGCTCGGCGGAAGAGCGGGGCGCGATCAGGAACTCCAGGCTGAAGTAAAGCCCTCCTATGAACGTCACCACCGCGATGAGCGGCTTCCGCGCCCGGCGCGGCACGAACGTCAGCGCGAAGATGAACAGCGCTCCCGTGACCAGCGCTCCCAGGATGAAGAGCGTCTTTTCGGGATTATCCGTATGCGGTCCCCAGAACGAAGCCATCCCTACTTGCCCACCTTGAACCATTCCAGCACAATGGAGCCCGCAGGGACCCACGGCGAGATGCTGACTCCTATGACGCCGGCAATAAGTGCGGCGATGATAACCAGCTTGCCCAGGTCCTGTCCCACCAGGCTGCCCAGAAGCGTCGGTTCCTTGGAGAGGTAAGCGCTTCCCGCGTAATACTCGTCCCCGATGATGCAGTAGTCGCACGCTGCGATGAAGAACGGGAGCTGTGTGATCTGCGGAGTCCCCGCCACCTGGATGGCGCCCACATGGTGCCCCGTCTCCGCCAGGATCAGCGCCTCCGCGAAGAAACTCCCGAAGTAGAAGCAGCTAGCCACCCTCTCCCGCGACATCAACCCGATGGACGCCGAAGCATATGCGAACTGCTGATCCGAAAGGAACTTGATGTCGTCCTGCTCGTACAGCTCGGGTGCTCCCTCCCGGGCATATGCTTCCCGCGCCACGTCCTGGGCGATGGTGTAGAGAACAGCATCCGCCAGAGCCACCATCACCCGGGTCCGGAACTTCGCCGCCAGCTTGATGATGTGCGACAGGATGGACAGCGACTGCAGACCCACAATGTCCAGCCCCTGAATGCCGGGGGAGTAGAATATGGGCCGGCCCATCTCCGTTGCGCGGCCGACGGCCTCGTCAATGGCGGAAAGACCGGGGATCCTGCGAATGTAGAGTTCCCTGCCGCGCCTTGCGCTGAGGATCTTCCACAGGATGAAAAAGACGATCACGCCTTCGAACACCAGGACGGGCAGCGTTGCGTGGCTCAACGGCTCGCCTCCTTCTGCGCGTCCCGGAGCTCTTCGATGCGGTCTATCATCAGCTCGATGCCTCCCGGGTGATACAGCAGGCGGGCAAGCTTCTGTACCCCGCC
>CALCJH010000273.1 GCA_937967775.1 uncultured bacterium
AAACGAGAGATGGAGTTCCGTGCCCAGACTGAAGCGCTGGAGCTGCAGCTGCTTCAGCACAAGCACACCGCTGACAGGACCTGCCGGGAGCTGGAGCATCAGATCGAGGAGCGCAGGAAGGCGGAAGACCAGCTACGGTGCGAACTGGAGCGGCTGGAGCGGGTCCGCTGCCGACTTGAGGACCAGACCCTGGCCCTCCTGAGGCAGGCGGAGGAGTTGACCATCACGCGGGACAGGGCGCTTGAGGCCGCGCGGTTGAAGTCCGAGTTTCTGGCCAACATGAGCCACGAGATCCGCACTCCGCTGAATGGTGTCATCGGCATGACCTCGCTGCTGCTGGATACGCCGCTCAGCGATGAGCAGAGGGATTTCGCCGAGACCATCCGAATGAGCGGAGAAGTCCTGCTGTCTGTCATCAACGACATTCTAGACTACTCCAAGATGGACGCCGGCAGGCTGGAGCTGGAATGCCTAGACTTTAACCTGCGCACAGTGCTGGAAGAGGCTCTGGACGTTCTTGCGGTGCGGGCTGCCGAGAAAGGGCTGGAACTTGCTCTCGACCTGCCGGAGGAGGTTCCGCAGCATCTGAAAGGTGATCCCGGCAGGCTCCGGCAGGTGCTGTTGAACCTGATCGGCAACGGTGTGAAGTTCACCAGAGAGGGAGAGGTCACAGTGTCGGTGGCGGTGGTGGACCAGGACCGCACATCGGCCACTCTGCGGTTCGCCGTCTCCGACACCGGGATCGGCATACCGAAGGATGCTCAGGACCGCCTGTTCCAGCCGTTCTCGCAGGTGGACGGGTCCATGACGCGCAAGTACGGCGGCACAGGGTTGGGACTGGCAATCTCCCGGAGGCTGGTGGAGCTAATGGGCGGCACGATCTCGGTGCAGAGCGAGCCGGGAAAAGGCTCCACCTTCTCCTTCACTGCCTCTTTCCAGAAACAGGCGTCACAGCAGCCGCGGAAACGTTCGCTGTCCGACATCCGCGATCTGAAGGTGTTGGCTGTAGATGACAACGCCACCAACCGCCGCATCCTGTATGAGCAACTGAAGACTTGGGGGTGCCGCCCGGCAACGGCATCTTGCGCCGCGGAAGCCCTGGAGATCCTGCGCGGAAGCGCCGGAAGCGATCCATTCCTGGTCGCTCTGCTGGACCTGCAGATGCCCGACGTTGACGGACTGCATCTGGGCGCTCAGATCTGCAGAGACCCGCAGCTCACGAACTGCAAGCTGCTGCTGCTGACCTCCGTGGTTGGCGTGGGAGCGAGGGAACAGGCCGTGGAAGCGGGCTTCTTTGGCACACTCACCAAGCCGGTGAAGCAGTCGGCGCTGTTCGAGGCGCTGGTGGACGCCGCAGCAGCGGCCGGGTGGACCACGCCCGCTGATTCTCTGAAGGAGGCTCACGCAAAGTCCATCGCGCCTTCGGAGCGCAGTCGCCGCAGGTCGCGCAGGCCGCTGGCCCGGTGCCTCGTGGTGGACGACAATCCTGTCAACCAGACGGTGGCCCAGCGGATGCTGGCACGGGAGCGTTGCCATGCGGACCTCGCCACCAACGGTCAGGAGGCGCTGGACGCCCTGGATCTGACCGGTTACGACATCGTTTTCATGGACCTCCAGATGCCGGTCATGGGCGGGCTGGAGACCACGCGGCGGATCCGGATGATCGAAAAGGCCTCCGGCCGGCGCACATGGATCGTCGCCATGACGGCCCACGCCCTGCCGGAGGACCGGGAGAAGTGCCTCGCAGCAGGGATGGATGACTACATCACCAAGCCACTGACGCCGGAGGACATCCGGGGCGCCATCGAGCGGTGGAAGGCGACTGTTTCCCGCCGGGGCGGCGGCGGACCGGCCGCGAAAAAAGCCGCTTAACCGCGAAAAAACCATTAGAAACATGCCGAAAATCTGAGTGAAAAGGGCCGGGTGCGGTAGTGGCCGGCGCCCTGACAACGGTGGGATGAAGACAGCCCAGTTCGAAACAAGAGGGTTCTGTTCCGACGCCGCTCAGGAAGAGAGTCTCTCGCTGGCCAATGCATTCCGGCGGTCGCGTGCCGCTCTGAGTCGTTTATGGAACCGGCCTCTGGAACGGCGGATCCGCGAACGCACCGAAGAGCTCCACCGGCTGAATCTGGAGCTGGAGGCCGAGGTCGCCGAACGCAGGCGCGCAGAGGTATCGCTCAGATATCGGGCGGCGTTTGAGCAGGAGATCGCGACGCTCCTTGCCAACTTCATCAATCTTCCCTCCCACAAACTCGACCGGGAGATCGAAAGAGCCCTGGAGGTCGTCGCACGGCATACGGGCGCGGACGCCTGTCTTCTGTGGGAACTCACCGCAGACGGAGCTACAATCGCGCTGCGCTACTCCTGGGCTCACCCAGAAGTTGTGGTGATGAACAGGACGAAGGAGCCTTACCCGGTGCAGCCGTATGGCTGGTGGATGGACCGAATGCGGGCCTTCCAGCCTATTCTGTTCTCCAGCATCGAGGATTTCCCCGAAGAAGCTCTGGCCGAGAAGGCGGCCTTTCGGGAACTGGGCATCCAGTCGGTGATGGCGGTTCCCCTCGCTTTGCGCGGCTGGCTCAAAGGATTCCTTGCGCTGTGGGCGGTTCTTCGTCCCATCGACTGGCCTGAAGACATCGTTCCGCTCATACGACTGGCGGGCGAGGCTCTGGCCAGCGCACTGGAGCGTCAGCGCTCCGAGGATCAGGTTCAACGTCTGAACCGCCTTCTGGAGAAGCGGATCCAGCGCCTGAATGCGCTCCGCCAGATAGACATCTGCATCGCAACCGGCATGGACCTTCACGTGTCGCTCGGGATGCTGCTGTTCCAGGCGAGGCAGCAGCTGGGAGCGGTGTCCGCTGCCGTCCTTCTGCTGGAAGATGAGAGCCAGACGCTCGGTTACGCCTTCAGTGACGGGTTACCCCTGCAATCCCTCGAACAGACCCGCCTTAAAATCGGGGAGCAGTTTCCCGGACAGGCGGTGCTGACAGGAGAGAT
>CALCJH010000274.1 GCA_937967775.1 uncultured bacterium
GCCTGACTACGGTCTCGTGTGCAAACGTGCGGGCCGCAATGCCGTCCACCCATCGGGACAGGCTGCGCGAGACATCCTCGACCGATTCCCGCTTTCCCAGCTGAATATCCGCCGGGGCAAGGTAGATGCTGCGTCCGCCCAGACGCGTCATGGCCACCTCGAAGGTTACCCGGGTGCGCAGGCTAGGCTTCTCGAAGATGAGCGCCAGGGTCTTTCCTTCCAGAATGGGCGTCAGGCGGCCTTCCGCGGAAGCCCGCTTGAGCCTTCCGCCCTGAAGCAGGACGGTGCGGATCTCGCTCTCGGACAGGTCCGATATCTTCAGCAGACTGCGCCCCTTCAAAAGAGACTGCGCGCTCTGAATGGCATCTGATGTGTGCAACAGGCTATGCTCCGGTTCTCGCGAATGCCTTCTTCAACAGCTCCAGGCATTCGCTGATATGGTCTTCGCCGATGATGAGCGGCGGCAGGAATCTCAAAACGTCGGTGCCGATGGCATTGATCAGCAACCCTTCTTCAAAGGCGGCGTTCAGAACGTCTCGAGCGACGGGTTGCTCCAGAACCATAGCCAGCATCAGCCCCTTGCCGCGCACCTCACGGACTCCGCAGGGCGGATTCAGGCTGCGCAGTTCCTCTTCCAGCAGCCGTCCCATCTTCCGGGCATTGTCCACCAGGCCTTCCTGCTCGATCACCTTCAGCGCTGCGAGGGCCGCCGCGCATGCGAGAGGTCCGCCGCCATATGTGGTGCCGTGGTCGCCCGGCTGAAAGACCTCCGCAGCGCGCCCGCGGGCCAGACACCCTCCGATGGGGAAGCCTCCGCCCATCGCTTTGGCCACGGTCAGAATATCCGGCGTCACACCGTAACCCTGGAAGGCGAAAAACGTGCCCGTCCGGCCGCATCCGGTCTGGACCTCATCGAAGATCAGCAGAGCCTCGTGCCTGTCCGCCAGCTCGCGGGCCGCCTGCAGATACTCCGGGTCCGCCGGGCGCACGCCGCCTTCGCCCTGAATGGGCTCCAGCACAATGGCGCAGGTGCGGCCGCTTACGGCGGTTTCCAGCGCGCCGATGTCGTTCCACGGCACGATGGAGCAGTCAGGCACCAGCGGTTCGTATGGCTTCTGGTATTTCTCCTGGCCTGTCAGCGACAGTGTGCCGAGAGTCCTCCCGTGGAAGGAACCTTCCGCTCCCACCAGGGCGGTCTTGTCCTCGCGGATGGATCGCCCGAGCTTCCGCGCGATCTTGATGGCCGCCTCATTGGCCTCCGCTCCGCTGTTGGCGAAAAACGCTTTCTCCATGCCGGACAGACGGCATAGCGTCTGCGCGAGCTCGGCCTGCTGACTGATATGATACAGGTTGCTGACGTGGATGAGGCATGCGGCCTGCTTCTGGATGGCCTCCACCACCCGTGGGTGGCAGTGCCCCACCGCGTTCACCGCAATGCCCGCCAAGAAGTCCAGATAGCGGCGGCCATTTGTGCTCCAGAGGTATGGTCCCTCACCGCGCTCGAACACCACCGGGAAGCGGGCGTAGGTGGCCATAATGTGCTTCTGGTAGGCTTCCTGCGTCTCTTCAAGGTTGCCTCGTGTTAGAGTCGTCTCCTGCATCTGCTGCCTCCCGCGCTAAGCCGTGATCATCGTGCCGATGCCTGTATCGGTGAAGATCTCCATCAGGAGCGCCCGCGGCCGCCGCCCATCAATGATGTGCGCCCGCTCCACTCCTCCGCGCACCGCCGCCACGCAGGCATCGATCTTGGGGATCATCCCCCGCGACGCCCTCCCGGATCGCACCATCTCCATCGCCTCGTCGGCGCTCATTGCAGAGATAAGGCTGTCGGGATCCTGCACATCCTGCAGAATGCCGGGTACGTCGGTCATCAGGATAAGCTTCTCGGCCTTCAAGCGGGCCGCCATCTCGCCCGCCACGCTGTCCGCGTTCACATTGTATGATTCGCCGTCCGGCCCGCACGCCACCGTCGAGATGACCGGGATATATCCTCCGGCGGCCAGAGTCTCCAGGATCCCCGGATTCACCTGCCGGACTCGTCCGACAAATCCGAGGTCTACCTCAGCTTCCGCCTTCTCGGCGACGATCAGATCCGCGTCCCGTCCGGAGAGCCCCACAGCCTGGCCTCCCTGGCGGTTGATGGCGCCAACGATGCTCTTGTTGGTCTTGCCGGCCAGCACCATCTCCACGATCTCCATCGTCTCGGCGTCCGTGACGCGCAGGCCGTTCACGAAGGACGGTTCCTTGCCCAGCCGTCGCATTACCTCGCTGACCTCCGGTCCTCCCCCGTGGACCAGGACGGGACGCATTCCCACGTAGTGCATCAGCACCACGTCCTGGCAGACACCTTCCTTCAGCCGCTCGTCCACCATAGCGGCTCCGCCATACTTGATGACGATGGTCTTGCCGTAATAGCGCCGTATGTAGGGAAGAGCCTCGACAAGAATGCTCGCCTGCTCCTCGGTATACTGCAACGACATCCGTCTTCTGCCCCGCTCAGGTATGATACTCCGCGTTGATGCGGACATAGTCGTAGGAAAGATCGCAGGTCCAGAAGCGGGCTTGCCCGCTTCCCAGCCCCAGATCCAGCTCGATGTCCACCTTGGCAGGCTCCAGCAGGCTCTGACGCTCCTCCTCAGAAAGGGCCTGCGGCTCGCCCCTGCGGACGATCTGGTGCCCGTTGATGCTTAGAGACATTTTCTGCTGTTCCACCGCCGCTCCGGAACGGCCCGCGGCGGCCAGGATGCGCCCCCAGTTCGGATCCCGGCCGAACAGAGCAGTCTTTACCAGGGGGGAGTTGGCGATCGTCCGGGCGGCCAGCTTGGCGTCGCCATCTGTCCGCGCTCCCGTCACGCAGATCTCCACCAGCTTGGTCGCGCCTTCACCGTCCGCCGCAATAGCCATCGCCATCTGGCGGCACATCCAGAAAAAGGTCTCACGCAGTGCTGGCCAGTCCTTCGGAGAGGGAACTACACCGCTCGCTCCGTTCGCGAAGACCAATACCATGTCGTTGGTGCTGGAGTCTCCATCCACAGTCACACAGTTGAAGGACTGCTCCACCGCCTCGCGCAGAAGCTCCTGCAGGTGCCCCGCCGGGATAACGGCATCCGTCGTGGCGAAGCAGAACATGGTGGCCAGATCCGGCTGGATCATGCCGCTGCCTTTCGCGGCCATCCCGATTCGGACCGTTCCTCCGGAGAGATCCAGCTCGCAGGCGATCTCCTTGGGCACTGTGTCCGTGGTCATAATAGCGCGGGCGAAATCCGGGCCGGCTGCCTCCGAGAGCCTCCCGGCCGCTTCGGGAATCCCGGCGCGCAGCAGGTCCATCGGCAATCTCTGGCCGATGACTCCCGTGGATGCGCCGCACACCAGTTCTTCCGGCAGCCCCAGCTCCCTGGCGGCGATAGCACAGATCTCCAGTGCATCCCGCCACCCCTGATCGCCCGTGTAGCAGTTGGCATTGCCGCTGTTGCATACCAGCGCCTGACAGACGCCGCCGGAGAGCCGTTCCCGCGTGATGTCCACACAGGCGGCCCGCACTCTGTTGGTGGTGAAAACGCCCGCTGCCGAACAAGGCCGGTCGCTGACCAGCAGAGCAAGATCCTCCCGCCCGCTGGGCTTGATACCGCAGCGCCACGCGGCCGCCGAAAACCCTTGCGGAGCAGTGACCGATCCGGCTATCAGTCGGGCACGTTCACACGGCTTGATGGAGAAGGGGACCGGCATCCTCAGGGGTAAAGAGCCGGGGCGCACAGTCCCGTCGTCTGGTCTAGGCCGAACATCAGGTTCATGTTTTGGATGGCCTGCCCGGCTGCTCCTTTCACCAGATTGTCAATCACGGAGGTCACCACCAGCTTTCCGGTGCGGTGGAGGACCGTCACTCCGATTCGGCACAGGTTGGAACCGGTCACCTGTTTGGTGGCAGGCAGCTCACCCTCGCTGCAGACGTGCACGAAGGGGGCATCCTGGTAGAAATCCTGATAGGCCTGCAGGATGGCATCCCCATCCGCAATGTCCGCCAGGTCCGCATAGGCCGTCGTGTGGATGCCGCGGACCATCGGCGCCAGGTGGGGGGTGAACGTCACCTTCACCGACTGCCCCGCCAGCCGGGTGAGCTCCTGTTCCATCTCCGGCGTGTGCCGGTGTTTGGCCACGTTGTACGCCCGGTAGTTGCCCTCCATCTCGGAGAAGAGATACGGCGTATCGTTGCGGGACCGGCCGGCACCGGAGACTCCGGAGGCGCTGGAGACCACCACGTCCGATGGATCCACCCACTGACCCGCCACGGCGGGAGCCAGCGCAAGGATCGCCGATGTGGGATAGCATCCCGGATTGGCCACCAGCCGGGCTCGCCGGATGGCCTCCGCGTGAAGCTCGGGAAGCCCGTAGACCGCTTCCTGAAGCAGGACCGGCGCGGTATGCTCCACGCCGTAGTAATCCTTCCAGACGCCGGGGTCGGTCAGCCGGAAGTCCGCCGCGATGTCAATGACGCGGCAGCCGTTTTCTAGGAGTTCCCCGGCATGCTCCATGGCCCAGCCGTTGCCTCTTGCCAGAAATACCACGTCGCATTCGGAGGAGGCCCGGACTGCGTCAAAAGGCTGCAATTCGATGTCGGCTGCGCCTCTCAGACCGGGATAAATGGAGGAAAGCAATTCTCCATCGCTCGACTCGCTGCTCAGGAGGGTGATCCGGGCGCAGGGGTGGGTGGCCAGCAGACGCACCAGCTCGGCGCCAGCGTATCCGGTTGCGCCTGCGATGCCGATGCGGATCTCCATTGTCCCCGAACTTCTCCTGCCGTCGAACTTTGTGCCTGCAAAAACGGCATTATACCCGTAGCTCCCGGCTCAGGCAACGCGCGGCGAGGATGACGGATTACAGACGTAGGACGGCAGGAGGTGGACGGGACGGGTGGTGGGACGGTCAGGACTTCTCTTCCAGCATCTTGCGCAGGCGCTGGATCTCGGCCTCGAACTCTACCTTCATGCGCTCCATCTTTTCCAGCAGGTCCAGAATGACCTCCACCCCTGCCAGGTTTACTCCCAGGTCCTGGGTCAGGCGGTGGATCTGCTGGAGCCGGGCCAGGTCGTTCTCGGAATAGAGTCTGTTGCGCCCGTTACGGCGAGCCGGGCGCACAAGACCCAGCCTCTCATACATCCTCAGGGTCTGAGGATGCATCTTGCACAGTCTCGCAGCGATGCCGATCATGAAGACCGGCTCGTCTTTCTGTCTTTCGGGCTGCCTCATCGTCTGCATCACCTCCTTTGCCTGCCGGCCGGAGTCTTTCTGCGCCGTCCCGTCCGTCAGTGCTTCTCGGCTGCTATCTGCATCAGAAGCTCGCGCTCCTTGGGCGTCAGCTGCTTCGGCACGGTGATCACCACCCTGGCCAGAAGGTCTCCATGGCCGTCGCCTTTCAGCTTCGGCATCCCCTTGCCGGCCAGCCTGAGCGACTGTCCCGCCTGGACTCCCGCCGGCACCTTCATCTTCACCCGCCCCGTCAGAGTGGGAACATACACGTCCCCCCCCAGGGCGGCGATGTAATACGGCACCTGCACATCCACCACCAGATTGTCTCCCTGGCGCTTGAAGACCGGATGCGGACGTACCGTGATGTTCAGATACACGTCTTGCGTCCGGCCGTCGGCTCCTTTCGCCCCTCCGGGGAGGCGCACCCGGGATCCCGTGTCCACTCCTTTCGGGATGCTCACCGTCAACGGACGTCCCCCCACACGGATCTGGCGCTGCGTTCCGGAGTAAGCCTCTTCCAGGGAAATCTCCACATCCGCTTCGAGCCCGCGCGGCGGAGCGGTGGTTGTGGTAAATCCTCCCAGGTCTACCCGCCCCGTGCGCACATCGAAGCCCGCTCCGCGGCCAAAGATCGTCTCGAATATGCTCCCGAAGTCGGAGCCGAAGTCCGACGCGCCTCCTCCGAAGTCGAAGTGGAACTCGCTCGGGTCGAAATCGGCCGTCGTGGCGTGTCCGCGCTGCTGGGCCTGTTGCCACTGTTGCCAGTTGGCGCCGAACCTGTCGTAGGCCGCCCGCTTCTCCGGGTCCTTCAGAACTTCGTACGCTTCGCTGATCTGCTTGAAGCGCTCCTCAGCCTGCTTGTTGCCCGGATTCACGTCCGGGTGGAGCTTGCGGGCCAGCTTGCGGTAGGCGGCCTTGATCTCTTTCTCGGTCGCGTTGCGCGGAACGCCCAGAACCTCATAGTAATCAACCGCCATTTTCGCCCGTATGCTCCAACTTCATAATCTGGATTGCCGGAGTTGCCGGGGATGCGGAACGCTGCCGGGTGGCCGGACGTCCGCACCCCGGCCGCCGGTCTCTCAACCGGCCTGCACGTCTATCTTCTTCGGCTTCACCGTCTCGGACTTCGGAAGCGTGACCGTCAGTACCCCGTCCTTGTAGGTGGCTTTTACGTCCTGCACCTGCACCGGCACACTGATGGAGAACGACCGCGAGAACTTGCCGTATGGCCGCTCCACCCGCAGCCACTCCCTATTCTCACCGGCCTCCCAAGGCCGCTCCCCGTGTACGGTCAGGGCATCCGCCGTGACCTCCAAGTTGATGTCTTCCATCTTGATGCCGGGCAGCTCCATCATCACGACGACCTGGCTGTCGTCCTCGTAGACATCGCACGGAGGCGTCCAGCTCGCCGCCACAGGCTGCTCCCTGCCGCCAAATCTCTTGCGCAGGGCGTCGAACATCTGATCCATCCCTTCCTGCAGTTCGGTCAGATCCCGGAAGGGGTCCCATCTCCTGATGTCCATTCTCATCCTCCGTTCACCTCCTCAGAGCCGGTCCCCGGCAGGGTGAATCCCCAACCCCCGGGGACCGGAAGCAAAGCTCAGTTTTCCTCTTTGTATTCAGCGTCAATGACCTCCTCACCACCTGCGCCGGCCTCGGTGGCGGTTGCCGCCCCCGCCTCGGAGCCGCCGGAGGAGGCCGCCTGCTTGTAGAGCAGTTCACTCAGCTTATAGGAAGCATCCCGCAGATCGTCCGCGGCCCGGCGGATCTGCTCGATATCGCTGCCCTTCAGGGCCTCGCGCAGCCGGTCTATGGCCGCCTGAGCCGCCTCGCGCTCGGCCGGGGGAGCGTTGTCGCCCAGGTCCTTCAGAGTCTTCTCCGCGGAGTAGGCCAGCTGTTCGGCCTTGTTGCGCTCCTCGGCTTCCTCGCGGGCCCTGCGATCCTGCTCAGCATACTGCTCCGCCTCGCGGACCATCCGCTCGATGTCGTCCTTGCTCAGGTTGCTGGATCCGGTGATGGTGATGCTCTGCTCCCGCCCGGAAGCCCGGTCCTTAGCGCTGGCATGCAGGATACCGTTCGCGTCGAGATCGAAGGTCACCTCAATCTGCGGCACCCCTCGCGGCGCGGGCGGGATTCCGGTCAGATGGAACATCCCCAGGCTCTTGTTGTCCCGGGCCATTTCGCGCTCGCCCTGCAGGACGTGCACGGTCACCTCGGTCTGGCCGTCCGCCGCTGTGGTGAAGATCTCGGACTTGCGCGTCGGGATGGTGGTGTTTCTCGGTATCAGCTTCGTGAACACGCCGCCCAGAGTCTCGATGCCCAGGGACAGCGGCGTCACGTCCAGCAGCACCACATCCTTGACCTCTCCGGCCAGCACGCCAGCCTGGATGGCGGCGCCCACGGCCACCACCTCGTCCGGGTTTACCCCGCGATGCGGCTCCTTGCCGGAAAGCTTCTTCACCAGCTCCTGCACCATCGGCATCCGGGTGCTTCCGCCCACCAGGATGACCTCGTCAATGTCGCCCTCCTTCAGGCCCGCGTCGGCGATGGCCTGCTTGTAGGGCTCGATACAGCGCTCCAGAAGGTCGCGCGTCAGCTCCTCGAACTTGGCGCGCGTAAGCGTGATATCCAGGTGCTTGGGACCGTTGGCGTCCGCAGTGATGAAGGGCAGGTTGATGTTCGTCTGCACAACATTGGAGAGCTCGATCTTAGCCTTCTCCGCAGCCTCGCGCAGACGCTGCAGGGCCTGTCGATCCTGCTTCAGATCAATGCCGTGCTCCTTCTTGAACTCCGCAGCCACATAGTCCACGATGCGCTCGTCCCAGTCATCACCGCCCAGGTGGGTGTCGCCGTGGGTGCTCTTGACCTCGAACACCCCGTCACCCACCTCAAGGATGGAAACGTCGAATGTCCCGCCGCCCAGGTCCCACACCAGGATGGTCTCGTTGGACTTCTTGTCCAGTCCGTACGCCAGCGCCGCCGCCGTGGGCTCGTTGATGATGCGCAGGACCTTCAACCCGGCGATCTCGCCCGCGTTCTTTGTGGCAGTGCGCTGCGCGTCGTTGAAGTAGGCGGGCACCGTGATGACGGCGCTGTCCACCGTGTCGCCCAGATACGCCTCCGCATCCCTCTTCAGCTTCTGGAGGATCATGCTGGAGATCTCTTCCGGGCTGTACTGGCGGCCATCAATGGTGATGCGCTCGTTGGTCCCCATCTTTCTCTTGATGGAGATGATGGTGCGCTCCGGATTCACGATGGCCTGCCGCTTGGCCTGCGTTCCCACAAGCCGCTCACCGGTCTTCGTGAAGCCCACTACGCTTGGTGTCAGGCGGGATCCTTCGGCGTTGGGGATGACCGTCGGCTCTCCGCCTTCCATCACCGCCACCACCGAGTTGGTGGTCCCCAGATCGATTCCTACTGTCCTAGCCAATGTTCGTCACCTCCGCCCGGCCATCTCCTGCCATAGCGCCGCTCGCTCGCGGCCGGGAATCCTTGTCGGACCGGGCTGTAAAATGTCTTGATGAGTCTTACGTTAGGATTCAGGTCACCCGCAGCTGCCGGCCGGTGTGAGTCGAGGTCTTTTCGACCTGGAAGTCCTGGCCGATTTCAGCCTGTGCGTATTATGACATTTGAGTCCATTATTGTCAATACCTTCCGCATACGTATTGTTCCCTCTTTCCTCGCTTTTTATGCTCCGCTCCGGTGTTTTTTGCGTGGCAGGATTCCAGGGGGAGGCGATAGAAGGTTCGTAGCAGAGGAATGTTGATCGGGCCGAATCGTGTGCTTCAAGGAGGGATAGGCCGATGTTATCCGGGTCTGACCGATTGCGGTTGCTTGCTGCTCTGTTCATTGCGGGAACTCTGCTGAGCGCTTCCCGCGCCTTCTGCGCGGAGGAGCCGCCCGGCGGCGTCCAGCTGACCATATACAATCAAGACTTCGGGCTGGTGAAACACCTGCGTGCCGTTCCGTTGTCCGCCGGCCGGAACACGGTGGTCATTGACGACGTGGCGGCGCTCATCCAGCCGGAGACGGTGCATTTCGTTAGCCTGACAGCTCCGGATGCCGTGCGCATTCTGGAGCAGAACTATCAGTACGATCTGCTGGACCCAGTCGCGGTTCTGAATAAGAGTGTCGGAAAGAGGGTGGTCGTCCGGCACCCGGAGTCCGGCGATGTGGTGGAGGGGACGCTGCTCAACCCCATCACCTGGGACCCATCCGGTCCGGCCGGGCAGGCTGGCGGCGCTTCGCGAATGGCCTCTCCGGCCTCGCTTGTCATTCAGACAGCAAAGGGCCCGGTGCTGAACACGGCGGGGCAGATCGAGCTTGCGGAGCTCCCTGAAGGACTCATCTCGAAGCCGCGCCTGCGCTGGCTATTGGAGTCCGGCCGCGCGGGGACGCACCAGATGGAGATCTCTTATCTCACTCGCGGGCTCAACTGGTCGGCCGACTACGTTGCCGCGGTCTCGGCGGATGACAGCACTCTGGATCTGCAGGGATGGGTGACGCTGACCAACAACTCGGGGGCCTCTTACCGCAACGCCACTCTGCAACTGGTAGCCGGCGACGTCAGACGAGTGGCGGCGGAGAAGGGCAGGGGCATCCCGGAAGCGATGGACATGGTGCGGATGGCGGGGGTTGCCCCTCAGTTTCAGGAGGAG
>CALCJH010000275.1 GCA_937967775.1 uncultured bacterium
TGACGGCGTGGATCGTCCGGACGTTGCCGGCTTCGGGCGGGCTGTCAAGCGGCTGGAACCACCGCTGGTGGATCAGGAGGATCCCTCGTCCGGTGTCTCGCGATACCGCCGGTTGACGCTTTACTCCGGTTTTTCGGCACGACTGAACGGCGGCCGTTATGTCAACAGTGCGCTGTACGGCTACGGGGACGGTCTTTACATAGACAACCGGCGCGACGTGCAGCAGGACGGCAGCTCGGTCTTCGGTGGGACCCAGACTCTGCTGGACGAGTGGGTCACGCCCAACAACAGGGGCTCTTGGAAGGGGGCATTCTATGTGCCGCCGGGCGTCGTCATCCGGATCAATCCGGACGAGACGCTTACCATCACGCGGACCGACGCCGTGCGGCGGGGACAGAAGTACGTCTGGCATACCTATGATGCAGGGTCCAACAATCTCGTGCCGCAGCCGGGGCTGGGACCTACCATCACGCTGCCCTATCCGCGCAACGGAGTCATCTTCGCGGAGGGCAACATCCGCATCTCGGGAATGGTGGCCGCCGACAAGCAGCTGACGGTGGTCTCGAACGAGAACATCTACATCGAGGGCAGCATCCTGAAGCAGGATATGGTCACGTCGGCCATCAGCCTGCTGGCGCGAAAGTATATCGTGGTGAACACCACGCAGTTCCTGAGCCTGCCTCCGCTGACTTCCGCGCTATTCGAGTCAGTCCCCGGAGGTGGACGGCCGCCCTATGCCTATCGGGTGACCACCAGCCCGGCGTCCAACTTCGTAGCAGACTTCTCGCCGGGATACTGGTACGATCGCAACAGCCTTCGCCAGCCGTCGGCTTATCCGTCGTGGGGCGGCGGCCCGGCGCATCTTTTCATCCGGCACGCCTCCTCCGGAGCTACCGCCAGCATCAATCTGTTCATCAACGGTGCGGCCTACGATTTCGGCGGGGCCCCGAACTATCTGATGCCCAGTACGGAAACGCAGTATGGCCCTATCTTCGAGGGGCAGGTCTTTCCGCTGGACTTCGGTGGGCCGCCCGGCCTGTTCGGCACTGCGGGGCAGTGGAACCGGATCGAGATCGGCCTTCACCAGACAGGGCTGGAGCAGTCGCGGGGTGACTACCTTCTGGAGGCGATTGCCATCGTCCCGATGGACGTGAACATCCAGGCGCTGTGCTACGCTCAGGAGGGAAGCCTGTTCATCATCCCGGGACCCTGGTTCAACAGCAACCCGGCCGACAACCCCTCCGCGCCCGCGCGGCCGCCCGAGATCAAGAATCCTGCGTTCCCGTTCTATGGAGAGCCTCTCGACATCAAGATCACCTTCGACGGGGCGGTGGCCGAGAATCTGCCCGCTCCTCCGGCGCTGGTGGACGAGTGGATGCGCCACTGGAGCAACATCCCCGTTCGTTACGGTTCGAGCAACGAGCGCACCGCCCATCCTGAGGACGGAGTGACGTTCGTCTACGATCCGCAGCTAGGTTTCCCAGTGCGCCCGGATGGCACCCCCATCCGGCGGGATGCGTACGGGCGGGCTCTGCCCGTGACACCGCGGCTTCCCGTGTCGCCGGATCTGATCTATGTCGGACGGCTGAGCAGCTGAGCGGGTGAGGCCGGCCGAACAAAGGCGGGCTGGAGGGAGTCATTCCAAGAAGAGGACACAGACGTCCGGTCCGCTGGACCGGCCGGAACCTGGAGCGACGCGCCGCCGGTTGCGGCGGCCTGGAAATGGCGTGATCCGATGCGTTCTGGCTATCTGAACATACTTCTGGCAGGCATCGCCGCCGTGCTGTTGGCGGCAGGTGAGGCGCGTCCGGCGTACATCTACTCGGAGAGCCTGCGCGTCATCCGCGTCTGCAACCTGCTGCTCCCGGGAGTGGACCCCAACAGCGATCCGGCGCAGGGTCCCATCTCGTCCGGTTACCGCTCCCGTCAGTGGAACGCCGGTCTGTTCAGCGTGCTGGAGCAGCGGCTGGATTTGAAGCCAGCCGGGTGGACCTTCGTGAACCCGCTCGCTCCCGCGGTGGTCACGCCCGAGATCGCGGCGCGCTATTCCGACACCCCTCTGCCGCTCACCGTGGGGCAGGTGGTGACGAAGGACATGCCCTGCTACTGGGATGTAAAGCTGGGCGAGGTGACCCTTTCCCGCCTGCTGCAGTTCGATGTGGTGTATCTGCACATCCCTGCGGGCGTCAAGGCGGAGCTGACTCCGGATGACCGGGAACTGCTCCGCAAGCTGGTGGATTCCGGAGCGCAGCTCTGGATAGACTGGGGTGGGGGTGCGGCGAATCCCTTCACAGCCGGGCAGTGCGGTACCGGCTTCTTCCTGGATGACGTGAACTTCCAGCCGCAACCTCGGCAGCCGGCGAACGTCATCCACCGTCACCACGCGCTTCTCAGCTATCCCTACTGGCTCAGTCAGCCGGAGATCAATTCCCTGGGGGCAAATCTGAGCGGCGGGGTGGCCTCCGACGGGAACAACGGGATGCCTTTCCCGGCGGTGTTCGCGCCTGTGGTGTTGAACGGCGGCGGGTTGCCGCAGATTGCGGCGGGACGCTATGGATCCGGCCATATCATTCTCACCGCTAACAACATCGGAGCGAACATCGTGCGGGCGGCCTTCGGTTCCCGGCCGGATCTTGCCTCTCCCGGAGATCTCAAGTTTGCCTATAACGTGGTGGCCTGGGCCTCCAACTACACCACCACTTACGCGAATGCCGCTCACTCCTCGTCATCCTCGCAGGGGCCGGGCGCCCCGCTGGTGAAGCGCTGGAGCTTCCCGGTGGCAGGCGCTCCGGGAGCGGCTGCGGTGATCTACAAGGGCGTGGTGTTCTATTCCGGCGGGGACGGTGTGGTTTATGCCCTGGACGGCGTGCCCCAACAGGATCTGGACAACGACGGCAACCCGGATGACGGCGTTCCGGACTTTGCGGGGGGCGCGCCCTTCGACCTTCTCTGGTCGGCCAGCGGCGGCGGGTCCATCTCTGGTCCTACGGTCTTCTCGTGGCCGGGCGGCGGACCGTTCCAGGCGGGCGTGGATGTGGTCATGGTGATGAACTCCGGAGGCAGGGTGCTGGTGGCCCCCGCGTTCCCGAGGCCGCTGGGTAGCCAGCCGGGCTTCCAGGAGATTATGTCGGTGCCCGGGTGGGGCGGAGGTGCGGTGCCGTCGCCCACCTATCACAACGGCATCATATACGCCCTTGGCGGCAACGGATACCTTTATTGTCTGGACCTCTCCACAGGGGACCGGTGGAATATCCCGGGCAATATGACGACGCCCTACGGTATCGTCCCGCGGCCTTCATCGCCCACTGTGGGATGGACCCAGGATATCGGTACAAAGGCGCTGGACCTGATGGCCTACTGGCTGGCGGGCACCACCGGAGTGACTGTTCAGCCCAGTGACCGCATCTTCTCCGCCATCTTCAGCGTGCGCAATGAGCCGCTCGCCAGACTGGGCGGCAACATCGTCGCGACCCGCTATAACAACTCCCGCACCGTGAACGACAGCCCGTTCCGGCTGTGGGCGAAGTTGGGGACCGGCGCCTGCCAGGATCTGACCACGGCGGTGGGAACGCCGACGGCCAAGGGGCAGTTTGTCCTTTCCAACCCGCCGACGGGAGTGAACGCGGCCACTCCCGTCTACGGTGATTACCAGATGACGCGGAATATGGCGCTGGCCACCACCGGGCAGGATCTGTCGCCGCGCAGCATCTATTCCCCGAAACCGGATCCTCAGGCGGGGTCCAACGTCCAGGCGTGGACCACATCAGGGAGCGCGACCGTTGCGATGGGGCCGGACGGAACCCTGTATGTTCTCGGCGCCCGGAACAACGGGTCTCAACTGACGGCCGTGCAGGAGTTCGGCCCGCGCTTCAACCTGCTTCAGAACCGTCAGAGCGTCCCGCAGCATATCGCGGACTGGCATTTCTGGTTCCGCAGCGTCCTGAACACCGCGGACCCGCTGATGACCGACCGGTTCTATCCGGCGTTCGACTATACGCTGGATTCGTCTTCCTCAGGCACAGGCATACCGCTGGACAACTTCGAGGCCGTCGGGCCGCCGGCTGTGACCGATGATGGCGTCTATGTCACGGCTATCGGGCGGGACACAGGTGGGGCTCCGGCGGTGGCGCTGTTTGCGTTCGCGCGGAAATGGGAGTTCCGCGTGGACCTGCCACCTGGCGTGGAGTATCGCGACCAGC
>CALCJH010000276.1 GCA_937967775.1 uncultured bacterium
ACTGCGGACTCTTCCCGTTTTCCGGGACCAGAGGAGAGGCGGCTCGTGCCCGGCGTTGGCATAGTATAACAACCCGGAAGAAGTGTCTAGGAGTCCGAAGAACAGCGTGACGAACATATTGTCCGGCACGTAAAAACACAGCGCGTCATTCACCTGGCGCAGCACAGTCCCCGGCTCCGCCGCGCAGTGCGCGAAACCGCGAAGCAGATACTTTGCCATAGCGGTGTGCACCGCAGCGTTCAGTCCCTTGCCGCTGACGTCCCCGATGACAAGCGCCAGGCGGCCGTCGGGTGTTGGAAAAACGTCGTAGAAGTCGCCGCCCACGCGCGCTTCATCAAGCGCTGCGGCATACTGATGCGCCAGCTCGAATTCTCCCACCTGTTCCGGAACCTGCGGCAGGAAGGTCCGCTGAAAAGTCTCCGCGATCCGCCGTTCCCGCTCGAAGATCTGGGCACGGGTCAGCGCCGCTGCAGCGACGCTGGCAATGGAACCCGCCAGCCGCAGCTCTGCCGTGGAGAACTCGTGCCCACCCGGCGCCAGCAGCGTCAGTACTCCAAACGTCTCGCCCCGTTGCCTCAGCGGAAGCGCCAGCAGCGCCGCCAGATCCAACCCGGCCTCGCGGAAGCGAGGGAACTCGCTGCGCGGGGGCAAAGGTACCTCACGCTCCACTACGTGCGTCTCGGAGTTCAAAGCCTGAGCGCTGATCCGGTCGCAGGGGTCTGTCAGACCTCGCTCGCTTTTCAGACGGGACCTTCGCCCCGCCCCGCGCGACACCAGCAGGCTGCCGTCCCAGTGGCGGACGATGGCAGAGGAAGCTACCACGAAGGGGAGAAGCTCGATCTGCTCATGGAGCTTGTCCAGCAGATCTTCCATCTCCATCTCCGCGCCCAGCACCTGAGCCACCTCCCACAGGACGCCCAGCTCTTCCGCGTGTTGACGGGTCTGCTCGAAGAGGCGCGCGTTCTGAATGGCCAGCGCGGCCTGCTCGCCGATGGCGGCCGCCACCTGGATGACCTTTTCACCCAGCACCACTTTCTTGCCGGGTTCGTCTGCGGCGGCCAGCCCTACCGTCCGTCCCTCATAGATAAGCGGTACCGCCAGCATCCGCTGGATGCGCCATTTCTCCGCGACGTATCCGTCCTTGCGTCCGGCGGGCTGCTCGATGATGGTGGGTTTGCCGGTCTTGATGGCCTGCATCATGGCGGTCTCCCGTTCCGACAGTCCCAGCCGCAGCCTGCGGAACTGCTCCTCCTCTTCGGGGCTGGCGCCCAGCAGCAGATAGCCACGCGCCTGCCCATCCTCTATGAGGAACACGCCGCAACGGCTCATTCCAGTCACGGCCATAATGCTCTGCGCCACCACCTGCAGCCGGTCGTTCAGGGAGGGTGACGCCGCGAGCGCCTGCGACACGGCATATAGCGCCGCAAACTCCGTTACAGCGCGGTTCTGCGCGTCGTACAGGGAGGCGTTCTCGATGGACACCGCCGCCTGCGCGGCGATCGCCATCAGCAACTCCACGTCGTCCTGCCGGAAGTCTTCGGCTCCTTCGGGGCAAGCCACCACCGCGATGGCGGTCAGATAGCCTTTGCTGAGCAAAGGCACCGCCAGACCGCGGCGTCCACCGATGCTTTCGCTCAGCTCCCGGTTCAGGCGCTCTCTTGAGTCGGGAGCCACTGGCGCGGGGCGGTGGGATTCCAGAGTGTGCACTGTGGGAGCCTTCTCGTCGAAGGGGATGGTGGCGTAACGGGCGGAGACATCCTCTGTCACGCCGAATGATGCGCGCCTGCGTAGCTGTTCCAGATCCCGCTCGATGACGTAGAGCGCGGAGCGGTCCGACCTCACCCCCCGGGCCATGAGCTCCGCCACCAGTCTCTGCACCTGAAGCGGATCCAGTGCGGACGAGATAGCGCGGGACACCTCGAAGAGTGTGCGCTCGTGATGCGCCTCCTGCTTCCAGCGCGACGCGGCCGCGGCCGCCTCCATAGCGAAGGCCGCCTGGCTGGCGAACAGCTTCAGGCGGTCCACGTTCTCCTCCGCCTCGGAGCCGCCCTCCGGGCTGCGCGCCGAAAGCAAACCCACGATCCGGTCGTTCACCGTCAACGGCACAGCTGCGGTTCCTTTGCCTTCTCCCGTATGCTCTCCCGTCAGCGAGGCTACCTGTCCGGCCATCATCCCGGCCAGGCGGCTGTCCGCCTCGATCTGCCGGGAGGATCCGGCAATATCCACCTCCCGCCCGTGACTGTCAACGGAGATATGTCCGCTCAGCACATCCCGGGTTTCGTTCACCAGGTAGATGGAAGCGCCTCCCAGCTTGAGGGTGTCCACAGCGCCTGCCAGAATGGCGCGAAGCCGCTCATACAGCTCGCGGTCTGCCTCCCCGGCCCGTGCCGGCGATTGCGCCTGCGTTTCCTCAGTTTCTTTCGGATCGGTTGCCTTCATCGAAGCCCTCTGTTGCCCCCGTCACCACAAGCACAGCTTCTCCGGGCGTCAGAAGGCGCCGGGCCGCCTCCGCCGCCTGCTCCCGAGTGACGCCGCCATACAGCGACCGGAACTCTTCCAGATACCTCATTCCCAGCCCGTACGTTTCGGATGCTTCCAGGAAGCCGGCGATGCCGTCATTGCTGGCCAGCCGCAGGGACAACACGCCGGTAATGAATCTACGCGCCTCCTCCACCTCCTGCTGCGTTGGACCCTCTGTCCGCATCCGCTCCACCTCTTCCTGCAGCTGACGGACTGCCTGAACGGCATTTGCAGGGTTCACTCCCAGACTGGCGCTCCACGGGCCCGCCCCCAGCGTAGCCCGGAACGAGCTGCGCACGTCATAGACCAGCCCGCTCTCGCCCCGGATCGATTTGCCCAGCCTGCTCGACAGCACGCTGCCGCCCAGAATGTCGTTCATTACGGTAGCGGCGTAATAATCCGGGTCGCTTCGTTTCAGCCGTCCGTGCCATCCCCATAGAATGGTGGTCTCCGTTTTTCCCGGCAGGGGGATGATGATGGTCTGGGATGCGGCAGGAGGCGGATCCACGATCTCCGC
>CALCJH010000277.1 GCA_937967775.1 uncultured bacterium
GCTGCTGGATGCCAAGAACGCCGTCAGGGAGGAAGCCCTCAGGCTCTCCCGGGAGGCCATCCGGTTCGCCGCCAACTCCATCCGCGCCACGCACCGTCAGGAGTGGGAGGAGGCCGAAGCCCTGATGGCCGAGTCGCGCTCGCGCGTGCTGGAGTGCAAGGAGCTGCTGAAGGATCATCAGGACATCTATTTCGCGGGATACACGCAGGACGCTCAGAAAGAGTATGCTGAGTGCGAGTTGACCATGGACATCGTCCGGGGGCGCCCGCTCAAGAGTCCTCAGGAGCTGGGCGTGGAGCCCGCCCCGTGGCTCAATGCGCTGGGTGAGGCCATCGGCGAGACGCGTCGGCATGTGCTGGACACCATTCGCAGGGGGGATGTGGCGCGCGCCGAGGAGCTGCTGGAGATCATGGACGAGGCGTATTATGTCCTGGTCACCTTCGATTACCCGGACGCCGTAACCAACGGGCTCAGGCGGACAACGGATATGGTCCGTGGGGTCACGGAGCGCACTCGCGGAGATCTGACTACCACGATGCGTGAGGAGGAGCTCCAGAAGGCCATCGCCCGTGCCGTGGAGAAAATGGGCGCCTGAGGCGGCCGGACAGAAGCCCAGCCTGCTTCACGCGGCCGGCCCAATGCGCCGGCCTTTCTGTTTGCTTTGTCCCCGCTTCCGGGCGGCAAGACGCACATGCTTGACGAGGCTATCTCCACAATCCGAAACGCCTTCTGCGGGAGCCCCTTTGAAGGAAAGCTCTTCCTGGTGGGGGGGCTCATCCGCGATCGTCTGCTGGGTCTGCCGCCAGAGCAGGACATTGATCTTGTCTGTCTGTGCGATGCGCTGCAGGCCGCCCGCTGGCTGCAGAACGCCGGTGTCGCCGATCATTCCCCTGTGGTCTATCCCCGATTCGGCACGGCCATGGTGTCGGTCCGCGGGATCCAGGTGGAGCTGGCCACTGCTCGGCGCGAAAGCTACGCACCTGATAGCCGCAAACCGGAGCGAGTGGAGCCGGCCACGCTGGAAGAGGATGTCCTCCGGCGGGACTTCACCGTCAACACGCTGCTGGAAGATCTGTTTACGGGAGAGCGGCTGGATCTCACCAGGCGGGCGCTTCCGGATCTGGAAGCCCGGATCATTCGCACCCCGCTGGATCCAAACGAGACATTCAATGACGATCCACTGCGGATGCTGCGCGCCGTGAGGTTCGCGGCCAAACTGGAGTTCGAGATCGAGGAGGACACCTGGAATGCCATCTGTGAGCGCGCTGGACGCCTGGAGATCATCAGCCGGGAGCGCATCCGCGACGAGCTTGCCAAGACCCTGATGCTGCCCCCGCGCCGCGCTGCGAGAGGCCTTGATCTGATGATGCAGAGCGGCCTGATGGCGCAATTTGCTCCGGAGATCGCGGAGATGGTGGGGGTGGAACAGAACGTGTTCCATCTCTACGACGTCTGGACCCACACCCTGAAGGCCATTGAGAACCTTTCGGAGGAATCCTCCCTGGACGAGCGCCTGGCGATGCTGTTGCACGACGTGGGCAAGCCGCGCACACGCACGGTGGATGAAGCCGGCGGGGTGCACTTTTACGGGCATCAACAGGTGGGCGCGGAGATGGCGGGCGAGCTGCTCCACCGTCTGAAGTTCCCGAACCAGACTGTCGCCCGGGTTTCGCGTCTGGTGGCGCAGCATATGCGGATCGGGGAATACTCGGATGAGTGGTCCGACAGCGCGGTGCGTCGGCTGGTGCGTGATCTGGGGGAGGATATGGAGTCCCTTTTCACCATCGCGGAGGCAGACCGCGCTGCCTGCAACCCGGAACATCACTATCTTGATCCCGCTGTTGTCCGCGGGCGCATCCGCAAGGTACAGGATGAGGCCGACTACGCCAGGGTCCAGAGTCCTCTGGACGGGAGGGCGATCATGCACATCGCGGGGCTGCAGCCGGGGCCGGAGGTGGGCAGGCTAAAGGATTATCTGGTGAACGAGATCCTTGAGGGGCGGCTGGCCGAAGGCGACCGCGAGGCTGCTGAGCGGCTGCTGCGCCAGAAGCTGGAGCAGGAACATGGCCGTCAAGGGGACTAAGCGCCCGTCCGGACCGCCGGTCATCGAGAACCGGAGAGCCCGCCACGACTACTTCATCGAGGATACCTTCGAGGCGGGGCTGGAGCTGAAGGGCTCCGAGGTCAAAAGCCTGAGGCAGGGTAACGCCAACCTGCAGGATGCCTACGTACAGGTAAAAGACGGCGAGCTCTGGGTGGTGGGGATGTTCATCCGCCCCTACGAGATGGCCAACCGATGGGCGGCGGAGGAGCGCCGTCCGCGCAAGCTGCTGGTCCACAGGCACGAGATCCTGCGCCTGGGTCAGAAGGTGCAGGAGAAAGGCCTCACCCTGGTTCCCCTGAAGGTCTACTTCAAGCGCGGGTGGGCCAAGATGGAGGTCGGTGTCGCTCGCGGCAAGAAACAGTATGACCGCCGCCAGACCATCAAGGAGCGCGACCTCCAGCGGGCGCTTCGCCG
>CALCJH010000278.1 GCA_937967775.1 uncultured bacterium
AACCTCTGCCGGGCTACAAGCGCGCGAAGCCCATGGTGTCCTGCGGACTGTATCCGATGAACAGCGAGGACTACCCGGACCTGCGTGAGGCGCTTGAGAAGTTGCAGCTGAACGACGCCTCGCTGAGCTGGGAGCCGGAGACCTCGGCAGCACTGGGATTCGGATTCCGCTGCGGATTTCTGGGGCTGCTCCACATGGACATCGTCCAGGAGCGGCTGGAGCGCGAGTTCGGGCTGGACATCATCGCCACCGCTCCGGGTGTGGTTTACCGCGTGCACAAGACGGATGGCACGGTGGAAGAGGTGGACAACCCCTCCAAATTGCCGCCCGTGACGCAGATCGCGAAGATCGAGGAGCCATTCGTCACCGCCACCATCATCGTCCCGTCGGAGTATCTGGGGGGTGTAATGGAGCTCTGCCAGGATCGCCGGGGGACCTTTGAGCACATGGAGTACTCCGGCACCACGCGGGTCATCATCACCTATAAGCTCCCGTTGGCGGAGATCCTGATGGATTTCTACGATCAGCTCAAGAGCCGCACCCGCGGATACGCATCCTTCGATTACGAGATGGCGGGCTTCCAGGAGTCCAAGGTGGTGAAGCTGGATATCCTGCTGAACGGCCAGCCGGTCGATGCGCTTTCGTTCATCACGCATCAGGACCGCGCCTACGCGCGAGGCCGGATGCTGGTGGACAAGCTGCGCGATATCCTGCCGCGCCAGCTGTTCGAGATCCGCGTGCAGGCGGCCATCGGGCAGAAGATCATCGCGGCCAGCAGCATCCGCCCCCTTCGGAAGAACGTCACAGCCAAATGCTACGGTGGTGACATTACGCGAAAGCGCAAACTCCTGGAGAAGCAGAAGGAGGGCAAGAAGAGGATGAAGCAGATCGGCTCCGTAGAGGTTCCGCAGGAGGCGTTCCTTTCCGTGCTGAAGCTGGGCGGCGACTGACCGGCATTCTTGCCGCCCTGTCCACCTTGGAGCGGCGCCCGCGCTCTGGAGCTCCTGACTGATGACTAATCCCCGCAAGGATGCCACGCCTGATAGCGACGAGGTCTGGCCTCGCTACCTCTGTCTGAGCGGCAAAGGTGAGCTGGCGGAGCGTGCCCGGCGCGGCAGAGAGCTGCAGAGGGAGTGCAGGCTATGTCCGCGAGGGTGCCTCGCGGCCAGACTCACCGGGGAGATCGGCATCTGCGCCACAGCAGAAAGGGCGGTGGTGGCCAGCTACGGCCCTCATCACGGTGAGGAATCCTGCTTGAGCGGATGGCGGGGAAGCGGCACGATCTTCTTTTCCGGCTGCTCTCTGGGGTGCGTGTTCTGCCAGAACCACGACATCAGCCAGCGCAGATCCGGCGAACCCGTCGGCCCGGAGGAACTCGCGGAGATCATGTTGCAGCTTCAGGCGATGGGCTGTCACAACGTGAACCTGGTCACCCCCACCCACGTTGTGCCTCAGATCCTGGAAGCGCTGGAGGTGGCCGCCGCAAACGGTCTGCGTCTGCCGCTCGTCTACAACACCTCCGGTTACGACTCCGTCGAGACACTGCGGCTGCTGGACGGGGTGGTGGACATCTATATGCCGGATGTGAAGTTCCTGGACCACGAGCTGGCTTCGCGCTATCTGAACGCGCCGGACTATCCGGACGTGGTCAGGGCCGCCGTTCGCGAGATGCACCGGCAGACAGGTCCCCTGGTATGCGACGGGCGGGGACTTGCGCGCAGGGGAGTGCTGGTGCGGCATCTGGTGATGCCGGGCCGCCTGGACGACACGCGGCGGGTGCTGCGCTTCCTTGCGTCAGAGATCTCTCCGCGCACGTATGTGAACGTCATGGCTCAGTACCGCCCCGAGCACCGTGTCTCCCTGGAGACCTTCCCGGGGATCGCCAGACCGCTGTCCCCGGAGGAATACCAGGAGGCGCTCCTGACCGCCCGCGTGCTGGGCCTGCGGCTGGACTGAAGCGCCCTTTTTATGCCCAGGAGAGGCCTTCTCTATCCGAGGATCAACCGCAGGGCAGCAGCCGCCGCCAGCACCAGCACGGCGTCATCGAACATCTTCTGCGGGATGCGCGGCAAAAGCCAGCGGCCCGCCACCGCTCCCACGGCGATCATCGGGGCCACCAGCAGATTGAACGTCAGCGATGATGCGCTGAACATCGGGTGCTGCGGGTCTGCGGCGGTCAGGGCGGCGAAGATGGGCACCTTGATCAGATTGAAGATGAAGAAATACCAGGCAAAGGACCCCATAAACTCGGACTTGTTGAGTCCGGCGCTCAGGAAGTAGAGGCTCATCACCGGCCCCGCGGCGTTGGAGACCGCGGTGGCGAATCCGGCCGCGACTCCGGTGAGGGCTGACCCCGCACGCGAGTGCGGTACGAGCTTCTCGCCCCATCGTCCCCGTGCCAGACTCAGCGCCAGCATCACCAGCACCAGCACGCCGATCAGGACGCTCAGACGGTCGCGCGATCCTTCCGCAGGTCCCAGCATCTGCAGCGTGGCTGCGCCCAGGGCCATCCCCGCCAGCACCCATGGGATGAGCGCCCAGAGCCTGTCCCATCGGGCGTGGCGCCGGTACCAGGCCACCGCGAAGCAGTCCGCGAAGATGAGCATCGGCAGCAGGGTACCCACAGACTGCCGTCCCCCGAACAGCGCCGCCATCAGAGGGACGACCAGAATGCCCGTTCCGGGAACCCCCGTCTTCGAGAACCCCACCAGCGCCGCGGACGCGAGCGCCAGTGTCCACTCCAGAGGCGTCAGCGAGGGGATCAACACCGCGGATTGCTCCCGCTCCAGAGGTTTTCAGAATGCGCGAAAAAGGAGCCGGATCTGCGCATCCGGCTCCTGCAGCGGTGGAGTTGTCCGTCCACTATACCGACTTCTTCCGTCTCCTGCAGAACAGTGTGGCCACTCCCGCCATCAGCGCCGTCAACGAGCCCGGCTCCGGGATGACGGTATACTGGATGGTGAGATACGGCCTGTAGTCAATACCGCCTTCGCGGGTGTTGAAGCTGACTCCTTCTCCGGCCACCCCGTCGTGCGAGGTGGCGCGCAGGAGCCAACCGTTGTTAGCCGTTCCCTGATACCACGCCTGCACGGACGCTGTCACGTCCCAGTGATAGTAACGGTTCACTTGGGAATCCTTGGTGAACAGCACGGGGGTGCCATCGTAGGTCTGGCTCCGGTCGCCCCACTGCCATCCCTCGCAGCCGGGAGAAGACCAGTAAGATGTCCCCCGGAAGCGGTTCCAGGTGGCTTCGGTCTCAACCCAGGGGCGGTATTGCCCCACCCGGAAGGGAGCAACATACAGATAGTCGTTGGAGTCCATGTCCACCACCTGATAGCACCAGAGCGAGAGCGTGGCGCTGTGGATGATGGACATCGGCGGGATCCTCCCCGTCAGGTCGAAGCGGATCAGTCCACTGCGCCGGGGGGCATCGTTATACATGTAGACGTGCATGTACCACGGTGTCCCGTAGTTCGTGTCCGACGACTGGCTGTCAATGTAGGCGTCCGTAGTTCCCGAATATCCCCCGACTCCGTGTTTCAGCACCAGGGTGTTGGCAGCCACCGGCACGGCACAGAGGACGATCAGAAGCACAACCCCTGCGGAAAGCTTCTTGTTCACTGGATGTAACCCTCCTTATCACAAAGCAATCTTGCGGGCTCAAGCGACCGGAGGCGATCGGTAGAGCCTGAGCCCGCGTCCCACATTATCAGGGTAAAGCTGTTCAGCAGGCCTGTCAAGAGGCCAGACTTGCTGCCGCCCGGGACATTCGAGGACCCCCCCAAGACGCAGCCGGGGCGGGAGTCCTTTTGTGACGCCCGCCCCGCGTTCAGCCAGAGATTGCAGGACCGGTCAGCGCGGATCGAACTGCGGGATCTTCAGCTTCTCGCCGTCCCGTAGAGAACTCTGGTGCGCGATGATTCCGGGAGCCGTGTATGCCACCGCTTCGTAGACATCAATGGCCGGACGCCGGCCATTTACCAGAGCGTCCACGAACTCGTGGGTCAGAAAAGCGTGCGAACCGTCGTGGCCCGTGTTCACCCGCAGCGGCTCCGGCAGCATCTCTGTCTTCCACCACTCGACCAGCTCATAATGCTCGAAGACAGGGAGCGTCCGGACGAACCCGGCGTCGTCGGTCTCCTGCGCCTCCGTGCTGCGCACGATGACCGGGCCGAGGCCGTTGGGGTGCTCCATAAAGAAGCTCATCTTCGTCCCGTACCACTGAGCTCGCTCCGTGCCGCGGTGAGCCCCCTGCCAGAAGATGCAGACCCGGAACGTGTGTCCCCGGTCGGTCCGAAACAGGGCCGTCTGACACCAGAAGGGATTGTTGTAGTCGTTGTCCTTGAGCTCCTGACGGTCGTCTCCCCAACCGTAGCAGGTGACCTCCGTCAGACGCTCACCGGTCAGGCCCACCAGGAACGCGGTGCAGTGGGTGGGATAGTGCATGGGCGGGAAGGCGTAGCGCCATGACCGGGAACCGTCCGGGTTAACGAAAAGTGGCTCCAGTCCCGCGTGGTGATACTCGGCCTCAGTGTAGAAGATCTCCCCGAACCGTCCCTCCCGCCACCACTGACGGGCGCTGATCATGGTCTGTCTGTAGTAGCTGGTCTCGCCCATCATGTAGGTCAGGCCGGTCTTCTCCACCGTCTCCACCAGCTCCTGACACTCCTCGATGGACATTGCGGCCGGCACGGCGCACCAGACGTGCTTTCCGGCCTTCAGCGCTGCGATGGACTGCCGGGCGTGCCAGGGAGCGCCTGAGCAGATGGCCACCGCGTCCACATCCGGATCGGCGATTAGCTGGTCAAAGTCTGTATAGGCTTTGCCGCAGGAATATGTCTCCTGCAGCGCCCTCCGCCGTTCTGGCAGAGCATCGCAAACCGCCTCCACAGTGCTGTGCGGATGCAGATGCCACTGGAACGACGCGCCGAAGCTGCCGCCCAGAACCCCCATCCGGACCTTGCCTGACTTCATCTCCTGACCATCCCTTCTATGTGGCGGGAAGGGCTACTCGAAGTCGTACACCCGCACCCGCTCCCAGTGTTGACTGTATTTCCGCACGAACTCCTGATGCAGGGGATCCACCTGATAGCAGTCGTGACCCTCGCGGCCGTCGAAGACCGCGCAGAGACCCACATCGAAGCTGGAGTCCACGATATCGCGAGACGATTCCACTGCCGTGCCCGCCCAGATGTAACGTACCGAGGCGATCCGTCCGAGCGACTCCACGCCGTCCCGAATCATCGCGCGCCGGACCTCCTCGCGGCATTCATCTTTCAACCAGAACAGAACCGTGTGGACGAACATCAGAGAGCTTCAACACCTTCCTGCGGAGTTTTCGATCCGTTTACGGGTCCACGCGGAAAAACCCTCCTGCACACAGATGCAGGCAGGGCTGGCAAACGTCTTTGGCCGAAGCCCGTCGATCGCAGGGGCCGCGCCTCCCCGGCCTGCCTCACGGAAGAACGGAAGGGCCGCGGAACATCAGCTCGTTCGTTCCGGGCCATGTTCCGTTGTTCCAATCCAGCCCGCCGGGCACGGTGCCCACACGTCCGTCCAGAAACGTCACATTCGCCTTGCCGTCGTGACGATTGGTGGTGGTGTCCGTGAACACGAAGGCCGGATCGTTCAGGGGCGTGGGGCTGTCCTCGAGACGCTTGGACTCGTCCACCAGAAGGATGGTACGGGAAGGATTAGGATACAGTGAAATTGGAATGCCGTCGAACTCGGCCCGCTGAACGAGTGAATTGTCGTAGTAGCCCTTCGCTCCCACCCAGGTGCAGTAGGCGTTGATGGAGTAGCTCCAGGGAGGCGGCTGCTGCTTCTCCACCCGGGTCAGGGACGGGCACTGGTCAATGGCGCGCGCCTTGGTGTAGGCGATGATGCCGTTCGGGGTGGGCTGCCACGTCCCGGTTCGGTTGGTGAAATACGCCTGGAAGGGAGGAATTCGGTTGGAGTTGTCATCGGCATACATCAGAAATGCAAGGCCGAGCTGCTTCATATTGTTAATGCAGGCGGCCTGACGCGCGCGCTCCCGGGCTCGGGCGAACACAGGGAACAGGATGGCGGCCAGGATCGCGATGATGGCGATGACAACCAGAAGCTCGATCAGCGTGAAGCCGGACGCGCGGCCGCGCGGCAGCCGCGGCAGGCGAGGAACACAGGCAACTCTTCGCATGGCAGTCTCCGTCACGGAGCGCGCGGGAAAACGGGTTCGCAGGCTCGGATTCCCTAGCGCAGGATTTCCATCATACTACAACAATCCGCAGGACTCTGCAATATACCGACACGTCTACCGCACGCGGGGGAACCCGGTCTGTTGTCCTCCCCGTTTTCCAAAAGTGAGGAGGCGATGAGCGACGCCATCATCCAGATGACGCCGGCCGGCCTTTACTGCCCGGATGGCGATTTTTACATAGATCCCTGGCTTCCGGTGGCGCGTGCGGTCATCACTCACGCGCATTCGGATCACGCGAGGTCCGGAATGGGCGCGTACCTTTGTTCGCGCCCGTCGGAGCCTCTGCTCCGGGCCCGTTTGGGACCGGATGTCCGCATCGAGAGCAGGGGTTACGGCGAAGCCGTGACTCTCGGGGCGGTCAGGGTATCCCTGCATCCCGCCGGACATGTGGCGGGGTCGTCTCAGGTCCGCATCGAGCGACGGGGGCAAGTGGCTGTGGCCGCCGGGGATTACCGTCTGCACCCGGATTCCACCTGTGCGCCGTTCGAGCCGCTCCGCTGCCATCACTTCGTGACGGAGTCCACGTTCGGGTTGCCCGTTTACCGCTGGCGGCCGCCGAGAGAAGTCTTCGACGAGATCAACGCGTGGTGGCTGGCCAATCGCGATGCCGGACGGGTGAGTGTCCTGTTCGCCTATGCTCTGGGGAAGGCGCAGAGGGTGCTGGCCGGTGTTGACCCCTCCATCGGGCCCATCGTCTGCCACGGGGCGGTGGCCCGGATGAACCAGGCGTGCATGGAGACCGGGGTGCAGCTGCCACCCTTCCGCCTGGTGGCCGAGATTTCCCGGGAGGAGCTCGGCGGAGCGCTGGTGGTTGCGCCTCCATCGGCGGCGGGCAGCCCGTGGATGCGCCGTTTCGGGGAGGCGTCCACCGCTATGGCGTCGGGCTGGATGCAAATCCGCGGGGCGCGGCGCAGGAGGGCGGTGGACCGAGGGTTCGTCCTGAGCGACCACGCGGACTGGGACGGGCTGAATCAGGCGGTGCGCCTGAGCGGTGCGGATACGGTCTGGGTGACCCACGGGCACAGCGAAGCCCTGGCGCGGTGGCTGCGTGAGCTGGGCCTGGATGCCAGGGCCATTCAGACCCGGTTCGAGGGCGAAACAGCCGAAGAAGGCCTGCGGGAAGAGGGAGAGGAAACGCTGTGAGCCCGTGGCTGATAGCTCTGGCGATGACCGCAGGACTGGCGGCGCTAACGGCGGGAGCGGAGCTGCTGGTGCGGGGCACCTCCCGGCTGGCGCGCGCTGCCGGTGTCTCCCCGCTGGTCATTGGCCTGACTGTGGTGGCATTCGGCACCAGCGCTCCGGAGATCGCGGTCACGGTGGGAGCCGCCGTCACGGGCGAAGCGGAAATCGCGCTGGGAAACGTCGTGGGGAGCAACATCTTCAACGTGCTCGCCGTGCTGGGTTTTTCGGCCCTGGCGTCGCCGCTGGTGGTCCAGAGGCGGCTTGTGCGAAGCGAGGTCCCCGTCATGGTGCTCTTGAGCTTCGGCGTGGCGGCGCTGTGTCTGGACGGCTCCCTTGGGCGTCTGGAGGGAGCAGCACTGGCCGCCTCCCTGGCGGGCTATCTGTGGTGGACGGTGGGGAGGGCGCGGGCGGAAGGAAACGGGCCGGTGGGCTCGCCCGATGGCGCGGAGCCCCCGGACACCAACGTCCTGCGAGATGTAGTGCTGACGGTCGCCGGGCTGCTTCTGCTCCCCGCCGGGGCGCGGATGCTGGTGAGCGGCGCATCCGAGATCGCCCGGGCGCTGGGGGCGACGGAACTGGTCATCGGTCTGACCATCGTAGCCGCGGGGACATCCCTGCCGGAGGCGGCCACGTCCGTGATGGCCGCGCTGCGGGGCGAGCGGGATATCGCCGTGGGCAATGTGCTGGGCAGCAACATCTTCAACCTCCTGGGGGTGTTGGGTCTGGCCGGTCTGGTATCCCCTTCCCCCGTGGGCGTTCCGGAAGCCGCACTGCGGTTCGATATTCCGGTCATGCTTGCCTGCGCGGTGGCATGTCTGCCGGTAGCCTACACTGGCTACCGCATAGACCGCTGGGAAGGAGCGCTCTTCACCGCGTACTATTTCGCCTATCTTGCCTTCCTAGCGCTGGACGCTACCGGCCATTCCGCCGCCGGCCCGTATGGCCGGGTGATGCTGGCGTTCGTGCTTCCGCTTACCGCCGCAACCCTCGGCACCCTGGCCGTCCGCACGTGGACGGCACGCCGCCTTCGGGCGCAGGCGAGGGCAAGGGCCAGGGGCGCGCAGGTATGAAGCGATTTCAGGAGCTGTTTGCGGCGCTGGACAGCACCAATCGCACCGGCGGGAAGCAGGCTGCTCTGGTTGAGTATTTCCGGGAAGCGCCGCCAGAGGACGCCGCGTGGGCGGTCTTCTTTCTGACCGGCCGCAAACTACGGCAGGCAGTCACCTCCACGGAGCTCCGCCGTCTTGCGGCCGAAGAGGCAGGCATTCCGGAATGGTTGTTCGAGGAGTGCTACGACGCCGTAGGCGACCTGGCGGAGACTGTGGCGCTGGCGCTGCCGCCGGGTCCAGAAGACAGGCCACTGTCACCCCTGCACGTCTGGGTGCGCGAGCGTCTGCTGCCGCTCCGGGAGATGGATGAGAATGGCAGACGCGCCGTTCTGACACAGAGCTGGAAGGAGCTGAGCCCGCAGGGACGGTTCGTTTGGAACAAGTTGATCACGGGAGGGATGCGCCTGGGGGTCTCGCGGCAACTGGTGGTGCGTGCGCTGGCGGAAGTGAGCGGACTTGCACCGGGCATCATCGCGCACCGTCTGATGGGGGAATGGGAACCGAGT
>CALCJH010000279.1 GCA_937967775.1 uncultured bacterium
CGACACCAGCTTCACATCCTGCGGCGCTCCCAGATACCGCGCCACATCCTGCGCGTAGGGCTTTTTGTCGCCGGCCACCCAGCAGCTTCCCAGACCGTGCGCCCGCGCCGCGTTCAGGATGTTCTGAGTCGCGGCACTGCCATCTTCCAGATAGTATTTGCCTTCCTCACACAGAACGGCGATGCAAGCGGATGCGCTGGCGATGAACTTGCCGTAGTCCGTCATGTCCGCGACGGTGCGCAGGCGCTCGCGATCCGTTATGACCACGAAATGCCACGGCTGGATGTTGATGGCAGTGGCGGCCAGGCGTCCGCAGTCAACGATGTCTTCCAGCACCTCACGCGCCACCTCACCGGGCCGGTAGCTGCGCACACTCCGTCTGGTCTTCATACACTCGATTGCGTCCATTCCGGAAACTCCCCCGTATGCGGTTCACCCTCGCGTGTTTTGCCCCTGGTTTCCCTGCCATGCTTCGTCAGCCGAAACGCTGCTTCCTGCCACGACGATCCTCCGAACCCACGCCGCAGACAATCTCTTGAAATCTCCGCAAAAGAAAGGCGCTCACACCGGCAGAGCTTTCTGCGAGACTTTCTGAACCAGCAAGTTGCAGGCTTTCAAGAGATAAGCACCCTGCTCCTGCACCCGTGTCGCGAAAGCGAACGGGAGTCCTCCCCGGGAGCAGATCCCTACCGGCCCATAGCGAAAGGTTACACTGCAACAGCTTTGAAAAACAGCCTGACCCTGTAGCCGGTCGCAACTACTCGCGCAGGTTTCAGGAAGGTTTTCCCTCTTCCGTCATATTTTGAGCGACCCTTGACCTCACTCTGACAGGCCGTTGACCCGGCCGCTCTACACTGAGCGCGAAACGACCTGTCAGGGAGGACTTCGAAATGAATCGAGCAGCTTATCGGCGCGACGGGGGATTTACCCTCATCGAACTTCTGGTCGTGATTGCGATCATCGCCATTCTGGCGGGAATCCTGTTCCCCGTCTTCAGCTCCGCACGCAAGACGGCGCAGCGGACCGCATGCCTGAGCAACATCAAGCAGCTGGCTCAGTGCATCGAGATGTACAAAGGGGATTACGGCGGATTTTTTCCGCTCGGCGGTTTCAAGTTCGCCACCAGCGACTACAGTCTGGAGTGGCAGAACGCCTGCTACCGCTATGCAAAAAACGAGCAGGTGTTTCGGTGCCCCTCCTCCCCTGCTCCGCCGCCTGACCCCTCTCAGCCCGGCAGCCTGGGACCGGACTCCCGCAACCCGCGCACGCCCATCACCTATCTGTACAACGTTTATCTCGGTGCGGAGAAAAGCTCGGCGTCCGCCGCTCTGCTTACCCCCAAATCCCAGCGCGAAAGTTCTGTGGCGCGCCCAGCCGCCTGCATCCTGCTGATCGAAGGAAACCCGGGCTTTGTGCCCACCGGCGCAGGAGTGGATGGAGCGGGCCGCACGAAGACCCTCTGGCTGCGGGACTACACCTTCGCGCAGTCGGCCAGCGTAATCACCGGCGGTGACGGGGCGAACAAGTCGTTCGGGCTGCCGCACCATCGCGACGGAGGCAATGTGGCCTTCGTGGACGGTCACGCGGGCTACTTCAAGTATCGAGACAGCCGCAGCCTGCAGGCTGTCCTTCCGTGGATGCGCCACGTCCCCAAGGAGTCCGACACCGTGATCAGCGACGTGGACAGCAATCCGTGGAAGCCGTGATGCCCGGTTTGGCTCCCTGTCTGTCCTCTTGCCGGGGACGATTGCGGGAGGCATCTTGACGCACCTGCCGATGGAGACCTGTAGCGATCCCTCCTGCTACCATCCGGCCGTGCCAGGGCAGGACAGCGAGCCAGAAGAAGCGGTCCGGTCCCCCCTGCCGGATCGGCACGACAGGCACGCGGGCGGCGCTTCTCCGGCCTGCCTGCGAGACGCAAATGAGCAAAAGGAGAAAGGAACCTGAAATGAAACTCAGTGCGATGCTGGCCGCTGCGGCGGCCGCCACAGGCATCCTGGCAGCACCCGGTCTGGCGGAGGTGAGGTTCTTCACCTGCGTTGGTGGTGCCAGCGGGATGACCATGCAGTTGAACCCGTTCGCGGCGGGCGGTGTCCAGCGAGGCTGCGCGCCCAAGATGATGGACATCACCCTGAAGCAGAAGAACACCCCTCCGGACACGGGCACGGTCAAGCATGCATACACCGCTGCCCGAATGCGGGCGGACCAGCCCGAATGGTCCGAGCCCACATCATTCGCACCGGGACAGGTCAAGTTTACCGGAGACAAGTCCCAGTGCGAAATCGCTTATCTGAAGCTGTCTAACGGGGACATTCTGTATGGCCTGACCATCCGGGCCGACTCCGTCCTGGGGCTTCGGTTCGTGGTAAATCGTCAGAAGATCTACGACTTTGCCCCGCTCTCCAGCGGAAAGCCCACCTTCGTTGACATCAACGGGAACGCCATCTCCGACCCGGACTGGCCGCAGGTTCTCGCGGACATCAACGCCCGCCTGGCTGCCGGAGGAATTCCCATCGAAGGCGGCCTGTCGGAGGCTTATATCGACTCGGGCGTCCGGGCCATCGACCGCTACAACCGGCTCTTCCCGCCGCCTCCCGGCGGAACGATTCAGCCGCAGCTCAATCCGGCCAACTTCCAGACCACCAGAGACAACATCCTGGCGGTTGCGGTTCTGGCGGTTATCTACAACAACAGCGTGGAGCAGTGGACGGGCGGTCAGCCTCTGAACATCACAAACCAGATGCTCAGGATGATCATGGCCGGCCAGGTGGACAACTGGGACGTTTTCTTCGGCGCCCAGAACGGCCACATGCCCCTGCTGAACTTCTATCGCGAGCCGCTCTCAGGCACAGGCATCACCTTCCTGAATCTGATCATGCGCGGTGTGGAGACGAATCCGAACGGCACCGTGCTGACGGAGGTCAACGGCCAGCCGGTGGCCATCGCGGACGACGGGACGAACTACCATCGCAGCGGCATTCCGGATCTCACCTGCGCTGTGAAGCCTTCTGACAAAGCGCCGGGCTTCAAGCCGGGCGGCGGCGCGGTGAACAACGCCGTCGACCTGAATCCGGGAGCCATCTCCTACACTTTCCTGCAGAAGTTCACTCCCGTGTCGGGCACCGCGCTGCAGAGGATCCGGGTGGCGAAGTTCAACGGCTACGAGCCGTATGACTTCTCCCAGGGCAACAGTCTGCCTGGCATCAACGGCGTGCCGGACGTGAACACCAACACCAGCCCCAGCCTCGACAACCACTACTTCAAGAACGTGATTGACGGCAAATATCCGCTCTGGACGTACAATCACTGTTTCGATGCCACCAACGGGCAGAGCCAGAATCTGCAGGACTATGTGGCAAACTTCCGTCTGGTGGGCAACGCCCCGCTGGTGCGGGAGGTAGGTCTGATCCCGCTGGATGACATGAACACCTTCGCGGCAACCCGAACCGTCAGCACGTCTGGGCCGAACGCCGGCCGCGGACCGGGACTGGGTCGGGGCGGATTCGTCTCTCCCATCACTGGCGAAGTGGTGCGCGACGGGATGATGATGCTGCTCAACGACCCGGATTCCCCGGACGGTCTGCCCGGCGAGGGCTACGTGGAGATGCGCCCGTAATTCCCGGGAGCACGCAAGGAGACTCGAAATGTTCAGCTCGATCAAGAATCGTCTCCTGCCAGACCCGGCAAGGGCAGCTCTCGCTGCGGCCCTGGCCGCGGGTGTGGCACTCGTGACCGGCGCCAGCGCCCAGACCGTCATCTTGGACACCATAGGCGACGGTTCCCGGTTCCAGATCGGCAGGGAGCTCTCACACAGCGCTTCACTGGGATATGACGCGTATCCCGTAAGTGGCGACCTGACCGGAGCCCGCCCGACCTTCCTGCCCTCCGGCGTCACCGGGAACGGGACATCGGGGGTTCCTGTCGCACAGGTCTGGAATCCGGGAGGGCCCGGCCAGCTGGAGCCGCAGAGCGGTCAGTATGCCGCCTGGCTGGCACAGCCTTTCATCCCGCAGACCAGCGGGCTGATCACGCAGGTGGAGTTCATCGCTCAGATCCGTCAGACGGCGGGATACAATCAGGGACCCGGCCGGACCGCGTTCGTGGATGTCGTGCCCGCGCCGGAGGGTGAGACCCTGCCGGCGGGATTCGCCCCGGTGGCGGTGGATCTGAGCCAGGCATTCCTGGGATCGGTGGTCCGCGCGCAGGGGCTCTCCCGTGCGGTAGAGGCGGGCCGACGCTACTGGCTGGTCTTCGCTCCCGTCAGCGAAGCCGGAGTGTGGCACGCTTCCGGACTGGACTACGCCAATCTCAACTGGCGGTGGAAGAAGCCTGCCGTGGACGGACAGAGCGTCTCCGACGCGCTCTACAACAACCGCAACGGGTCGGGTGACTTCCTGCCGATGCCGGGAAGGATCCTGGGGGTTCGCCTGTCGGGCTCCACGGCCACTCCACAGCCAGCACGGGTGGGAGAGGCCAAGCAACTCGCGGACGGTACATTCGTCAGCCTGGAAGGAGCCGTGGTCTCGGCCAAGACCGGCGCCGTTGGACCGGGCTTCTTCTACGTCCAGTCCCCTGACCGCAGCTCCGGCATCAGGGTGATCGGAACGTCGCCGTTCGATGCCGGCTCGCCGGTAAACCTGACGGGAACCGTCTCGACGGCGGGACCGGAGCGCGTCATTCTGCTCGGTTCCATATCCTCCGTTTCCGGCGGCACTTCGCTCAGGCCGCTTTTTGTGGGCAACAGCCACGTTGGCGGTGGAGACAACGGCCTGCAGCCGGGCGTCTCCGGCGGAACCGGCCTGAACAACGTCGGTCTGCTGGTGCGCGTGGCCGGCATTGCATCCCCCTCGGGTGAGCGCGAGTTCACCGTCAACGATGGCGGCCGCGCCTTGAAGTGCCGCGTGGGAGCAGGCATGAGCCGTCCGGAATCCGGCTTCGTGGCTGTGACCGGCATTGTCTCGCTTGAGTTGGAGGGGACCCGGATCGTCCCCGTCATCCTGGTCCGCGACGCGTCGGACATCACGTCTCTCTAAGAAAGGGACAGAACGCCGCCTGATCCGGCTTCAAAACTGACCCGCAAGGAAAGGAGAGGTAGACCGGGGCTCGCAGGTTTGAAACCTGCGAGCCCCCTTTTCTCGAATTCCGCCTAATCGAACTGTCTGACTCAAACTGGCCGCCTACTGGCGCACCAGCTCGAACCAGTCTATGTTGACCAGACCCTGGTCGAAGATCAGCCTCAAGGTGTGCTGCCCCGCCGGGATGTAGACGCTTGCACCCAGGGCCGACTCGTGGTAGGTGTTCCAGTTGTCGTCGGGGTCGTCAAGATACATCGTCCACTTCGTGACCCCGTCCACCTCCAGGCGCACTTTGCTGCTGCCGGACGTGCCGCGGGAGAAGCGGAACTTCAGGCGATAGTTGTAGCCGCCGAACAGGCTCTCATATGCAAGCCATTCGCCCGGCGCTGTCCAACCTACGGCCACTGTGGTATAGTTCGGATCCACCCCGATATCCACGTCCTCCCAGCGATAGAAGTTTCCGGAGTTTCCGGCGGTCGTGTCGTAGTAGTCCACGTTGGCCAGGGCATTCTTGACGCCGCGGCCGCCTTGGGTGTCGCTGTTGCGGTAATGCTCGGCCTGGATCCGGATGTTCCCGCCCGGGTTGCCGGGGGTCAGATAAGTGTTGTAGGTGACCCACCAGAAGTCGTTCCGCGCGATATTCAGCAGATTGTTGTCCGTCCGGCACAGGGCATTCTGATACTGGTCACATCCTTGATTGCACTGCCACTGCCAGACGTACCAGCATAGCGCCGAAATCTTAATGTCGTTGGCCCTGTTCCAGTCATCCACCGCCTGGAACGCCTCTTTGATCCAGTTGGGCCGGTAGCTCTGCTCCGAATAAAGCATGTTTTCGGCCCATTGCCCGAAATACCACTGAGTGTTTGTCTCCGTGATGTAGACGGGTTTGGACGCTCCGAAGATGGAATAGATGCGCCTCATGTAAGGGACGAAGCCTTTGAAGTCGCACTCATCGCCGTATCGCGGATCCTCCGCGCTGGTGTTCGTGATTGTACTGGCTCCGCTGTAGGCGTGAAGCGGGAAACAATCTATCTGGGGTTTGCCGGACGCGTCCTTCTTGACGCTGGCGACGACATTGTCCCAGAAGTTGAGATTGGCACTCCCCGGCCAGCCTCCGGGGGCGTAGATGCCCACCTTGAGGTTGGGCCGGACACTTTTTACAAGCGGGTAGACCGAGTTCGGGTCGCTGGGATCGCTCGTGTTGAAGACCTTGGCATACCAACCGGAGGTGAACCCGTAGCCGTCGAGCAGCTCGTTGCCGATAATCATCGCCTCCAAGAGGTCGCCTACCCGAGAGGCGATCATCTTGCAGTCGTGGGCGAAGTAGTATTTCTCCACCCAGTTCTCCTCGGGCGGAATGGTGGACAACCAGGTATAGTCCACCCGCAAGATAATGCGGATGTTGTTGTTGCGCATGGCCTGGAAGTTGGCCCGCACTTCCGCCCACTTGGCTTCGCTCCAGGTCCGGGCGTCCTGCGTATACATCATCTCCAGGGTCCACATGGGCCTTCCGTTCTGGATCTGAAGCGACCCTGACGAAGCGGACGGGGACCAGAAGTGGACGCCGTAGATCGGATAACTGCCCTGAGCCAGGACGGACGCTGTCCCGGTCAGCAGCACAACAGCCGCAAGAACGAGGACGACCAAGTGCCTGTGCACAAAGCGCAGCCGCCGGGCACCACGACGGATGCTTCCCCACGCGTTGAGGTACATACTTCGTGTATCCTCCTTGATCTCTCAGGCGTGACGGTCCAGGAGATGTTGAACGTGGCGGGAGGAATGCTCCCAACGATCCTGGCCGCCCCTGGCAAGACAGTATTCGCGGAGAGGCAGCCGGATTCCTTCGGTCCGAGGACGCTCAAAGATGACCGATCCGGACCTTCCCGGCGAAATGGCAGACCACACTCAGCTAGACGGACAAAAGCGGGCCGGCCTTCTAGGAGGCCGGCCCGATGTGCCTTCAGTGGCGCAAAACCCCACCGCGACCGGTCCCTTACACTGGCCTGTTTCTTCTTACATCGGGCCAGCGGGTGGTGCAGGAACCAGGCTGAACTCCGTAATGGATACTCCACCGTCCAAAAACACCAAGCGCAACACATGAGCCCCCGCTTCAATGAACTGGGCTTGCAAACCTCCCACTGTATGAAAGGTAGCGCCGTTGTCGTCCGGATCGTCAAACTCAATCTGGAAGAGCCGAAGTCCATCAACATCTAAGGCGACACGACTCTTTCCCGCGCCCTGTTTTG
>CALCJH010000280.1 GCA_937967775.1 uncultured bacterium
CTGGCGTCCTTCAACACGCGGGTGGCGAAGTCAACACGCTTGATATAGCGGTGCAGCGATACCTGCTGGACCACCCGCGGGTATCCTGGAGAGGAGGTCTCCACTGTCGCGACCTCCCGGAGCGGGGTCCGCTGAATGCGGATGATCGCAGGCGATTCATTAGGAATACGTTCACCCGTAATGGAGGACCGCAGGATCATCTGGTTCAGCAGATCCCCTGAGGCGGTATCTACCAGTTCTTTGCCCAGCTCGCGGTCGTAAAGGCTTCGTACAGCGCCGGTCTGCGGGTCCATCTCCAGGCGGTAGAACGGTGACTCCAGAGTGTGACCGGCGGACGCCTCAAGAGGGGCGGGCGGCGCATCAGCAGCCACCAGACGGTAAACGCGCCAGCCCACAGCCGGCACCTCGCGCGCCAGAAACCGGATCTCTTTTGCCGTGCCGGGGTCGTGCCGTTCGACATTGACCCGGTATCCAGCATATGGCTCCGGAGCGTCGGGGGAGTCAAGAACCACAGTCTCGCACGGAGCTTCTTCTCCCGTCTCGACATCCACCAGTCTTGCCCCGCGCCCGAGGACCTCCGCCGGGATCCGGGGAATGCCGTGGTTCGACACAGGGTAGTTCACCAAAATGGCCCCCGGGTCTGCCGGGTCCTGAGGGTCGCCGGGACGCGGCCGGAGCGGACGGTCGCACGGATCGAAAGGCACCGCCATCACTGTCGCTACATCCGTACGAGGACGGTCCAGGGGGTTGAACACCAGAACGTGAAAACCGTCTTCCCGCAGCCCGACGCGGTCCGCCAGCTCGTAAAGGGCTTTCAGCGTCACGTCGTGGGCGAGGGCTGCCGCGCGGAAGGCGAACTCACAGTGCTGAGCAATCGCGGCATCCTGACCCGGTCCCACGGGATGTGCCAGACCCCAGCAGTGCTCATCGTTCATCAGTGTACAGTGATAGGCTTCCTCAAGCTCCTCCCGCGGGTAGTGCCAGTCTGTCAGCCGTTGCGCCAGCGTGGCCAGACGCTCCGCGGTAAGGAGACGGTCATGGGTCACCCGGTTGATGCCGCTGGCGTATGCCGTGCACGATGCGCCCACGCAGTAATCCGTGCCGGGCAGCTCCCCGCAGAAGACAGGTGTTTCGGGGGTCAGCTGCCGCTCCCGCTCCGCGAAGAAGCGTGAGTTGAGCGACATCTCCAACCGGGGGTAGGCGTAGCGGGCGTTCCACTCGCAACAGGTGTCTGCGAACTCGCGCCGATAGGGTGAGTTGTCACGTTCGCCGCCGCGTACCTGGTAGCGCAGTATGTCAAAAGGATAGTCGGTCTCCTCCAGACGTTCCAGTTCCTTCAGAAGCGCTGGCATCCGCACATCCACCGGACCACCGGCTCCCTGCGCGCCGTGCCAGAAGAGGATCCTTTCGCCTGACGGAGATTCCCACCAGAATGCGTGTGGACGTCCGCCCGGAGCCACACTAACCTCGTCCCAGAAGGTGTGATAGTCCTGGCCCCACCGGAAGTAATCCGGAAGACCGGGGGCGAAATAGCGGATACCCGCCGCTGCCAGGGCCTCCGCGAGCCCCCTACTGATGCCCGGAATATCGTTATGCTCAGCGCAGACGACAGGAATTCCGTGCTCTCGTTTGAGGGCGAAGACGGGATAAAGCGCCCGCGCCATCTCCTCCGGCCCCAGCAGTTCGGTGATCAGATTGCCGGTCAGCGCGTTGACCTCCAGGCGGCCTTCCCGCAGCCTGAGCAGCATCTCCCTGCGCGCCTCCTCCGGGCGTGTCCGCATCCAGTGAAGCAGGGACCATCCCTGTTCGATGGCGCATCGGAAACGGCTCTCCTCCGGGTAGTCATCGGTTTCGCGGCAGTAGCGGAGCGCATCGTCCAGATAGCGCGCCATTTCCGGCAGCACCTGTGAGGGCAGGCCAGTGTAGCCCAGATCGTGATGCGAGAACTGGACAATGTGCACGGTCCAATGCCGGAACGGTCTGTGGAGGATCTCCAGGGACGCTTCTGCGATGCGGAAGGTAAGTCTTGCCGGGTCCCGCACATCCGGCGCTGGAATCTGGATGACGCTTTTTCCCGGCTCGACGCGGACCTGTCCGGCGCGCACACAACCAGACGGAGTCTCGCACGAGGCTTCCACACTGGTTGGCTCCCCTGTCTTGAACACTGTGACTTCGTAAAGGTGCCGGAGTTCTGCGTCCTCTCGGAGGAAAAGCGCCGTCGGCCGGGCGGAAAGGATCTCGATGCTGCAGGCTGCCATTTAGAGCCTCTCTCAGTATTCGCAGGCTTACTCACAGGGATTGTTGCCCCTGCACCGCACGCATCCCTTCCGCCGGACGGCGACTTCCCCCGAGTTTGGTTGTAGACTGAGCAATATGAGCAATCGTCTTATCGCAACCATCATCGCTGCCGCCGTCGCGTGCGGAGCCCTGTTCGCGGGAGCGGGGCTGTTCCAGCGATCGCTGCTTTCATTGCCGGGCCGCCCCGGCGTCCGGGTAGATGCTACGAGGGCCAGCGTGGTGCAGCAGATGGCCCGGCTGCATCGCCTGGAGACGGCGTCCTTCACCATCGAGAAGATCATTGAGGCCGGCACGGACGGCAACGCGCTTCAAGAGATCCTGTATGGAGACCGCATCCTGCTGATCGCGCACGGCCAGGTCGTGGCCGGCTTCGACTTGTCCAATGTCGGGGAGGAGGATGTCTCCGTTTCCGGGCAAAGCCTGACGCTGCGCCTGCCGCCGCCGGAGATTCTGGTCGTGCGGTTGGACAGTTCGCGCACGCGCGTCTACGACCGCAAGCTGGGATTTCTCTCTCGTGGGGACAGGGATCTTGAAAGCCATGCCCGCCGGGTGGCGGAGGATTCAATCCGCGCCGCGGCGTGCGAGTCCGGCATTCTGGAAGAGGCAGCCGCCAGTGCCCGTTCGCAGCTCCAGGCGCTGTTTCAGAGTGCAGGATTCAGGGATGTCTCGATCGAGATTCCCGCAACCGAGTGTAACTAACTGCTTTGGTAAGCGTCGCTCCGGGTTGCGCTCTGCACGCCATTTGTTTACAATGAAGCAGTGCGTACGCAATTCATGCGCGTATCTTGCGCATGTGTTGCTCGAGCGTTGCAGCACAGTTGGCCACAAGCATGAGTCTATCCACCAGCACACGCCGTGACGAGATTCTCCACCGGGCGCTTGCCCGTGGACACGTTGACGTTCGCGGCCTGGCGGCAGAGCTGGGAGTCTCCGAGGCCACTGTTCGCCGCGATCTGCGCGCCCTGTCCGAGGCCGGGCACCTTGAACTTGTCTACGGTGGCGCCACTCTTCCGAAGGCGGCGGACGTCTCTCTGGCGTCGCGGGCGCTGCGGAATATGGAGGCCAAGCGCCTGATCGGCATGCTGGCCGGTGAACTGGTGCCCGATCATGAGATGCTTTACGTGGACGGGGGTACCACCTGCTTCGAGATGCGTCACCTCCTGAAACGGCGGAGGGGGCTGTCCGTCATCGTCAACTCCTGGAGGTGGGCGGTGGAGTTGTCGAGCGTGGACTCGTGCAGCGTCATCCTGATCGGCGGACACTACCGCCACGAGCGGGAGGACTGCGTGGGGCCGCTCGCGGCCCAGTCCATTGACCAGTTGCGCGGTTATGTGGCTTTCATCTCCGCCGACGGCCTGGACACGGACTTCGGACTATGGTCCAATGACATCGAGACTGCATACCTGTATCAGCACGTGGTGCGCAACGCTCGCGAGACGGTTCTGCTGGTGGACCACAGCAAGTTCACGTCCCCATCGCTGTTCCGCATCTGCGGATGGGAGTGTGTGTCCCGCCTTGTAACGGACCGCGACCCAGGCCCGCAATGGAGGGAGTTCCTTGAGGAACGCGGTGTCTCCGTCGTTTCCGGGGGAGAACTTTAT
>CALCJH010000281.1 GCA_937967775.1 uncultured bacterium
TCGGCTCACCAACGGGCGATAAGAGCTTCGAGTTGAAGGCCTGCCAAATCCGGTGCGGGGGAGGCGAGTACTGCGCCTCCCCCGCACCGGCAAGCTGCCAGGAGGCCGGAGACGGACCCTTCAGCCCAGACGCCGGCGCAAGGCCGCAAGCTGAGCGTTCAGCTCCTGCGGGAACTCCTCTCCGAACTTGGCAAAGAACTCCTCGATGCTATCCGCCTCCTCGCGCCAGGCGTCCCGGTCCACCGCCAGCAGCTCGCGGATGGCTTCCGGCTCCAGATCCAGACCGTTCAGGTTCAGCTCGTCCGCGGCGGGGACCACGCCAATGGGGGTTTCCGTGCCGGACACCTCTCCTCTGCAGCGGCGGATGACCCACTCCAACGCGCGCAAGTTGTCCCCGAAGCCGGGCCACAGGAACTCGCCCTGCGCGTTCCTCTTGAACCAGTTTACGTGGAAGATGCGCGGAGGCGAGGCGATCTTTTTGCCCATCTCCAGCCAGTGCCGGAAATACCGGGCCATGTTGTATCCGCAGAAGGGCAGCATGGCCATGGGATCCCTCCTGAGCACCCCGGCGGCCGCTGTAGCCGCCGCCGTGGTCTCGCTGGCCATGGTGGCTCCCACAAACGTGCCGTGCTCCCAGTCCAGGGACTCGTAGACCAGGGGGGCCAGCCGGGCTCGTCTGCCGCCGAAGAGAATGGCCGAAATGGGCACGCCGGCGGCATCTTCCCATCGGGGATCCATCATCGGACAGTTGCGCGCGGGAGCCGTGAAGCGCGCATTGGGATGAGCCCCCGGCTCGGGCGAGTCCGGAGTCCACTCGTTGCCCTTCCAGTCTATGCCGCGTGCAGGAGGATCCACGCCCATACCCTCCCACCAGACCGTGTTCTCCGGGGTCAGCACGACATTGGTGAAGATGGTGTCGCGCTTCATGGTCTCCATGGCGTTCGGGTTGGTCTTGTAGCTGGTGCCGGGAAGCACCCCGAAGAACCCAGCTTCGGGATTGACGGCCCACAGCCTGCCATCGGAACCGATGCGCAGCCAGGCGATATCATCGCCCACCGTGAAGACCTTGTAGCCCGGCATGCTTTCCGGAGGAACCAGCATGGCCAGGTTTGTCTTGCCGCAGGCGCTCGGGAAGGCACCGGCAATATAGGTGGTCTCGCCGTCCGGACTCTGGACGCCCACAATGAGCATGTGTTCCGCCAGCCAGCCCTCCTGCCAGCCCAGATAGCTGGCGATCCGCAGGGCCAGACATTTCTTGCCCAGAAGCACGTTGCCCCCGTACCCAGACCCGTAACTCCAGATGGTGTTATCCTCCGGGAAGTGCAGGATGTAGCGCCGGTTGATGTCTAGCTCACCCCGGCAGTGCAACCCCTTCGTGAACTCCCGGTCTGTCCCCAGCTCGTCCGCGGCCACCTTCCCCATCCGGGTCATGATCCGCATATTCAGCACCACGTAGATGCTGTCCGTCAGCTCGATGCCGATCTTATTGAAGGGGGATCCCGGCACACCCATGATGAAGGGGATAACGTACATCGTCCGACCCTTCATAGAGCCATCGAACATCGCCCCGACCTTGCTGTAGGCCTCCTGGGGGTCCATCCAGTTGTTGGTGGGACCGGCGTCTTCCTGCCTGCGCGTACAGATAAACGTCAAGTGCTCCGTGCGGGCGACATCGTTGTGGGCGGTGCGATGCAGTACGCATCCGGGGAGCTTCTGCTGATCCAGCTGGTGCAGTTCCCCGGTCCGGAAAGCCTCTTCCTCAAGCCTTCTGCGCTCCTCGTCCGAACCGTCAATCCAGACGACGTTGTCCGGTTTGCAGAGGGAGATCATCTCCTCGATCCACTGTCTGGCCTCGGGATTTCGGATCATTGCTGTATCTCAAGTCCTTTCGTACTGGGATGGTGCAACGGCACAGCGGCTCGGATGCGCTGCTCAGGATGGCGGTCCCTCACAGTGCCCCCGCTCAGGTGTCTATGATGTACCATTTGCACCGTGTTCGCAGATTCTTCGCGCGGCCCTGAGAGGCCGGACTTTGTGAGGATTTTCACATACTGTGCCCAGAATGTCAATAGCCCCTGCAGGGAAATGGTTCTCCGGGCGCAGTAGATGAGATCGTGGGAAAGCGGAGGGCCGAAGCGGAGTTTCTGGAACGGTCTTCAGCGCCTGGCGAGAGCGCCCCCCCTTTCGTCCTCCTTGGTGGCCGCAGACGACGGGGAAGAACACACGCGGGCCAGCGCGTTGCGCGTATCAATGATGGCCCGGGAGTGACGGAGCACCTGCTCGTAAGGCAGCGAGGAATGATCCGTGCAGATGATGACACAGTCCGCGGAGCGGATCCGCTCCGGTGTCAGTTCAACAGACTGGAAGACGGAACCGCCCTCCTCGAACTCCGGAACAAGCGGGTCGTGATACTCCACCGACGCTCCGCGCGCTTTCAGGCGCTCGATGACCCTGAGAGCAGGCGACTCGCGCACGTCGTCAATATCCTTCTTATAGGCCACCCCGAGCACCAGCGTGCGGGAGCCGGCCAGATCCCGGCCCAGCTCCTCCAGAGTGGCCTGTACCCGGTCCACCACGCGATCCGGCATGCCGTCGTTGATCTCGTTGGCGAGCTCCACGAAGCGCAGCGTGCAGCCGTACTGTCTGGCCTTGTATAGAAGATACTGCGGATCCACCGGAATGCAGTGCCCGCCCACTCCCGGACCCGGGTAGAACGGCATAAATCCGAACGGCTTGGTAGCTGCGGCGTTGATAACCTCCCAGACGTCAATGCCCATCCGTTCGCAGACCTGCGCCATCTCGTTGGCCAAAGCGATGTTGACATGCCGGAACGTGTTCTCGAACAGCTTCGCCATCTCGGCCACGCGGGGGCTGCTGACGCGCACCACCCTCTCGGCCACCAGAGAGTAGACGGCCTCCGCCAGATAAGTCGCCTCCTCCGTGGTTCCGGCCACGAGCTTGGCCGTATTCCGCACGTTGAACTTCGGATTGCCCGGATCAATGCGCTCCGGCGAGAAGGCGAGATGGAAGTCCCGTCCTGCCCGCAGACCGGACTCCTCCAGCACCGGCTGCAGGATCTCCTCGGTGGTACCAGGGAAGGAGGTGCTCTCCAGAATGATCAGATGTCCCCGCTTAAGCCGACTTGCGACCGTCCGCGCCGCCGACCGGATGAACGACAGGTCCGGCTCATTGTCCCGTCCGCAAGGCGTGGGGACGCAGATGATGACCACGTCGGACAGGGCGATGTGCCTGTCGTCGGAGGTGGGTAGAAGGAGCCCGTCGAGCACCAGGCTGTGGAGATCATCCGAGGAAACGTCCCGGATATAGCTCTCGCCGTCCCGCAGGCGGGCGAGCTTGGCTTCGTCCACCTCGTAACCGGCGACCTGTACGCCGTTGCGGGCGAACTCCACCGCCAGAGGCAACCCCACGTAGCCCAGCCCCACCACTGTGATCTTAATCTGCCGCCCCGTGATGCTGTGCAGTAGCTTCATTCGCGATCCCCGTTCCCGGTCATCTCTCCGCCCCGGACTCAGGCGCGGACCGGAGAGCAGTAACCCCCATCCCGGACGAGTGCCCCTGGCTGAGGCATTCTAGTTATAGGCATTCCGGGCTGTCAACCGGAGTCTGCCTTCCGCGCCTTAAGGCATCTCCTCCACGAGAACCTGCCCGGGCGCACTCAGTCCGCGACCACGAGGAAGGTCAGCGCCAGATTCCCGAGAATCCGGGTAAAGTCCGATATCGTCTCCCAGCCGCTGCGCGGAGCGCTCATAGCTCTGGGAGGGACGATGATGATATCCCCCAGCCTGACAGGCCCGGCTTCCTTCACGCGGCGAACTTCGCCCCCCGCGCGCACGATAACAGTATTCCCCCGATCCGC
>CALCJH010000282.1 GCA_937967775.1 uncultured bacterium
CGCTGTCATAGTGATGGAACCACCAGCGCGAGCGGTAGACGGTGTAAGTGACCTGCGCATCCGCCACCGGAGCCCCGAAGTAGTAGTTGGCCCGGATGGTGGCATTGACCGCCGTGCCGCGCACGCAGAACGGCTGCGGCAGGCTGACCTCCACCGCGTATTCCGGCTTGCGATATTCGTCCACGGAGAAGCGCGCGTCGGCCGTCCGGCCGTCCAGCTTCACCCGCACCCGGTAGCTGCCGAGCGGAGCATCCTCCGGAATCTGCCAGCCGGCCGCCGCGGTGCCCAGCCCGTTGGTGCGTGCCCTCACCGAGCCCACCGCGCGCCCCTCCGGATCCTCCACCACGAACTCCACTTCACGATCGGCCAGAACCTGGTATGAGCCGGGCAGGCTCCTGCGGAAAATGCCCTTAAAGTGCACCGTATGACCGGGACGGTAGAGAGGCCGGTCCGTGTAGATGAGGCAGCCCTGATTATATTCGTCGCTGTAGTAGTAAGAGCTGGTGAATGCGATACTGCCCTGATGACGGGCGACCACCAGGGAGTCTTCGCCGGAGGCGTTCAACCGCGCCAGGCCCTGATCGTCCGTACCTGCTGTGGCCCCACCCGTATTACGGCTGTGCACTTCCACCGACGCTCCGGCCACGGGCTTGCCGGTTCTGATGTCCGTGGTCCAGGCCAATACTCCGTCCGCATCGCGCTTGGCAACCAGCGCAAGCGACGTCACGTTCAGTGTGTCTCCCGCAGATGCCTTGCCGAGGGTGGCAACCACGAGATAGGTGCCCGGCCGGTCCAGTTTCGGGGTGGCCGGATAGCCGTCGAAGTGGCCGTTCAGCTCGGATGTGGAATAGCTGCGTTCCCAGCTCCAGACGGCGGGCTCCAGCCTGCTGATCTCCTTGATGAGCCGCTGTCTCCGGTCGAATTCCTCGCCCCCGGAGCGGCGCAGATCCCGCACACGCTCACCCACCAGATCGTAGGGATGGATGCTGAAGCGCACACGCGCACGCTCCGCCGAGCAGACTCCGCTGACGTACAAACGCTTGCGCCCCCCTGTGGCGACCGAGAGCGGATACGCGACGCTCATCTCCAGCGAATCCGGCGCGGGACGCAGGACGATGGGCTGCATCTGGAGCTCCCGGCCTTCCTGCACGGAGCCCGTCCCGGCCTCCTGATACTCATAACCCCTGCGCTGGGCTGCAATGACGTGGTACCCGACGGGCACGCGGGCAACCCGGAAATAGCCGTCCGAGTCCGTGCGTACCCGCCGAATGTCTTCTCCGTCCACGGTGGGAACGCTGATGAAGGCGCCCGGAACAGGTTTCCCGCTGGTATTCAACACCCTGCCCGTCAGGATGCCGCAACGGGGCTCACCGGCGACAGTGAGGGAGACCAGACCGCCGGCAAAGGCCAGCGCGAGGACCACAGCGATGATGCTGGCAAGAGTAGAAGACCGACCGTCCGCCATCAGGGGACAACCCTCCTGTGTTTTCCGGGCGCGGCAGCTTCCCCGCCTGCAAGGGATGCCCGCACAGATTAGAGCGAGACGCGCGGGACGGCAGTTGCTCGGTCCGGACGGTGAGATGATATCACCGCCGGCGCCGCCGGGCAAACGCCGCGAAGGAATCACCAGCGGCCACCCCGAAAGCTGACCTGTCACCCGAAGGGAGGAATGGACGATGGAGCAGATTTTACTAATTATCGCCGGACTGGCGGCAGGCGCGCTCCTGGGATGGCTGGCCTCAATGCTCCGCCAGAGCGCCACTATCGCAACCCTTATGGAGCGCGCGCGTCAGGCCGAGTCCGCCGCAGCCGAGTCCACAGCGCTCCGGCAGGAGAATGAACAGCTCAAACTCCGCGTGAACTCACTGGAGAAGGAGCGCGAAGCGGACGCTGAAAAGTTGGCGTGGGCGCAGACCGCGGAGCAGTCTCTCCGCGAGGCCTTCCAGTCGCTGGCGGCGCAGACCCTCCAGACCAACGCCCAGGAGTTCCTGAAACGCGCCAGAGACCAGCTCGACGCCCTCGCCAACCAGCTCAAAGGCGACTGGGGCGCACAGAAACTGGAGATCAAGAATCTGGTGGAGCCCCTGCAAAAGTCGCTCGCGGAGCTGGATCAGCAGGTGCAGACTCTAGAGCGCCGCCGGGAAGGCGCATACGAAGGGTTGACAAAGCAGATCGAGCAACTCTTTCAGACCAACCGGGACCTGCAGCACACTGCCGCCACACTTGCACAGGCACTGAAATCCCCCACAGTACGGGGAAGATGGGGTGAGGTGCAGCTCCGGCGCGTTGTGGAGATGGCAGGTCTGACCCGCCATGTGGACTTCGACGAACAACAGTCCACTGACGCCGGGCGGCCGGATATGGTGGTCAGGCTGCCGAACGGCGGCGTGCTCCCGGTAGACGCCAAAACACCGATGGAGTCTTTCCTGGCTTCCATCGAATGTCCGGAGGGTGAACGGGCAGGGAAACTCACCGAACACGCCAACGCCGTCCGTTCGCGCATCACGGACCTGGGGAAGAAGCAGTACTGGAGCCAGTTCGAGAAGACGCCGGACTTCGTGGTGATGTTCGTCCCCAACGACTCCTGTCTGAGCGTGGCTTACGAGCAAGACCCCACCCTTCTGGAATACGCCCTGCAGCAACGCGTCCTGCCCACCACTCCGGTGACACTTCTGGCGCTCCTCAAGGCGGTTGCTTACGGCTGGCAGCAGCAGCAAGTCTCCGAGAACGCGCGGCGCATCGCACAACTGGGCCGCGAGATCTACGAGCGTATCGGGACGTTCAACACCCATCTTTCGGATCTGGGTAGGAACCTCACCCGCTCCGTCGAGAGCTACAACCGGACGGTCGGGTCGCTGGAGAGCCGCCTGCTTCCGTCGGCGCGGAAGTTGGGGGAGCTTGGCGTCTCTGCCGACGCGCTTGCCGAGCCGGCCCCCGTAGATCTGCAGACGCGCATCCCCCTCCCTCCGGAGGCCGGCACACTTCCGGCGGCCGACATCGCAGAGGCCCCAGAAGAGCCAGCCACCCCCGCCGAAGACGAATGAATCCCCTCGCGTCCGCAGGTCACGGACCGCGAGGGGATGGTCTGTTCCTCCTTCAGGCGGCGACCGGCTTCTAGCGGGGTCCGAGCTTCAGGAAGCGCTCGTAAGCCTCGTCCGCCATCGCGGCGGCATCGGGCCGCGGCTCGTAATTGGCCAGATCCACGGAGCTGCGCACAATGCTGCGCCCCTCCGCCACCGAGCCGATCTCGCCCAGTCCTATGGCCTGCATCAGGATATTGCCCATCGCCGTCGCCTCCACCGGCCCGGCAATCACCTGACGGCGCGAGGCGTCCGCGGTGAGCTGGGTGAGCAGGCGGTTCTGCGTACCGCCGCCCACCACGTGGATGACCGGCAGGCTGCGCCCGGTCAGCTCCTCCAAACGATCCACCACCCACCGGTATTTCAGCGCCAGGGAATCCAGAGCCGTCCGGACGATGCTTCCCGGATCCTCCGGCACAGGCTGAGATGTGGACCGGCAGAACTCCTGGATGCGCGCCGGCATATCGCCGGGGTGCAGGAACGCCGGATCGTCCGGGTCCAGGATGCTCCGGAAGGCGGGCGCCTCCGCGGCCATCTCCGTGAGGCGTGTGTAGTCGTAGGAAACGCCGCGGCGCTCCCACGTTCTGCGGCACTCCTGCACCAGCCAGAGCCCCATCACGTTCTTCAGCAGGCGGTACGTGCCGGCAACTCCCCCCTCGTTAGTGAAGTTGTACTGGAGGGAGCGCTCCGTAATGACGGGCCGATCCACCTCCACGCCCACGAGTGACCAGGTCCCGCTGGAGATGTAGACGAAATCCCGGCCCTCGGCGGGCACGGCGGCAACCGCGGAGCCCGTATCGTGGCAGGCGGGAGCGATGACGGGAACAGGCGGGCACTCGCATTCCTCGGTGACAAACGGCAGGATCTCGCCCAGACGCGACCCGGGCTGCACAACGGGGGCCATCTTCTGCAGCGGCAGCCCGAGCCTATCGGCCAGCTCCGTGGCCCATCTGCCCCGGACGGGATCGAACATCTGGCTGGTGGTTGCCTCGGTGAACTCGCACACCGCCTCGCCGCTGAACCAGTAGTTGAACAGGTCCGGGATCATCACGATCTTCGCAGCGGCATCCAGGAGGTGCGGACTGGACTGTTTCAGAGCGTACATCTGATACAGCGTATTGAGCTGCATGAACTGGATGCCGGTGGTCCGGAAGATCTCCTCGCGAGGGACAATGGCGAAGACCTCTTCCATCTTGCCGTCCGTGCGGCTGTCACGGTAGTGATGCGGATTGGCGAGCAGCGCGCCGGCGGAGTCGACCAGGGCGAAATCCACCCCCCACGTGTCCAGCCCCAGAGAAGCAAGCTGATTCTCGCGGGAGGCGAGCCGCAGCCCCTCCTTCATCTCCTGGAACAGACGCAGAACATCCCAGTGCAGCCCGTCGGGAACCCGCACGGGGATGTTCGGAAACCTGTGAACCACCTCAAGATCCAGAACGTTTCCGCGCAGCTTCCCCACCACCGCGCGTCCACTCTCGGCCCCGAGATCCAGCGCGAGAAATGATCTGGCCTGGCTCAACTGCTACGCTCCTCCTTGGAAATCCTGATGCCGTCCCCGAGACGGCCTGCGAAGGAGACCTTACGCGCGGGAACCCCGCAATCCTCCCGGCAGGAAAGCGGGCGGATCAGGGAGAAGCGAGGTTCCAGAGATTGTCCTGCAACATCAACCTGCAGAGGAAGGATTTCTGACGATGGCAAGATGGATTGCGATCCCGGCTGCGATGGGGATTCTGGGACTGATCCTAACAGGAGGTCCCGCTTCGGCGCTGACCGACTGTGAGAAACGGGAAGGGTTCATATCCCTGTTTGACGGACAGACTCTCTCGGGATGGACCGTGATGGGTGATGCATCCTGGAGCGTTCAGGGCGGCATGATCGTTTGCTCGGGTCAGGGCGGAGGCTGGCTGCGCTCCAACAACAAGTACCGGGATTTCATCCTGCGCCTTGACTACCGTATCGCGGACGGCGGAAACAGCGGCTTGTTCCTGCGCGCCACGGAGCAGGGCAACCCGGCCTTCACAGGACTTGAGCTGCAGATCCTCGGCGACCATGGCGGGCCGCCGAGCAAGCACAGCACCGCATCGGTTTACGACGCTATCGCCCCGTCCGCGAACCTCTCCCGCCCCGGCGGGGAGTGGAACAGCTACGAGGTCATCTATGTGGGCAACACGCTGACGGTTCTGTTGAACGGCAGGGCGGTGGTGATGGCGGATCTGTTCGACAAAGCTCTGAATGAATCTCTGGCAGAGGAGCGCAGGTTCTGGAACCGTGCGTCGGAAGGATACATCGGCTTTCAGAACCACGGGGCGAAGGTGGAGTTCCGGGACATCCGCATCCGGCCGCTGACACTCTACACGCCCCCTCCCAACCCGTAAGACGTGCGGGGCCGGACCGTGAGAGGAAGGGCAGCACAATGGCGAAGCATCTGACGAGAAGGCAGTTCCTGGGGCATTCAGTGACCGGCGCGGCGGCCGTGGGGCTGGGAATGTTGACCGGCTCGCCGGCCATCGGTCAGATCCCGAGAGCCGGAGAGCGCATCAACTTCGGCGTCATCGGATGCGGGGGGATGGGAACGAACCACCTTCGCGATCTGATTCATCGCCAGAGAGATCTGCGCCAGCCGCTCCGGGTTGTGGGAGTCTGCGACATCTATGAACCCCGCAAACTGAGAGCGAAGGAGATATCCGGGGCGGAAGTCTACCACGACTACCGTAAACTGCTGGAGCGCAGGGATCTGGACGCCGTCGTGATCGCCACGCCGGACCACTGGCACGCCCGGATGACGCTGGACGCCATAGACGCCGGAAAGGACGTCTATGTGGAGAAACCGATGACCCACACCTGGGAGGAAGCGCGGGAAGTGGCCAGGGCGGCCCGGGAGAAGGGCCGCATCGTGCAAGTGGGGGTACAGTCCACCTCGCAGGACATCTGGTGGAAGGCGCGGGATCTGATCCGGCAGGGACGGCTGGGCAAGGTCTTGTGGAGCCAGACCGGCATCTGCCGCAACTCCCGGGAAGGCGAGTGGAACTATCCGGTGGACGACGGGGCATCACCGGACAACCTGGACTGGAAGGCTTTTCTGGGATCCGCCCCGAAGCGTCCGTTCGACCCGGAACGCTTCTTCCGGTGGCGGAAATACTGGGACTACTCGGGCGGGATCGCCACAGACCTGTTCTATCATCAGCTTGGGCATCTTCTGGTGGCGCTCGGCCCGGAGTTCCCCCGGCGCGTGACCGCATCCGGAGGCGTTTACATTCAGAAGGACCGCGAAGTGCCGGATACCTTCTTCATGACCGTGGACTATCCATCGGAACACACCGTGGTGCTGGTGTCCTCCATGGCTAACAAGCAGTGTGTGCCGGAGATCATCCGCGGGCAGGAAGCCACGATGTTCTTCGAAGGCTCCCGGCTGATCATCCGGCCTGAGACGGAGTTCCGGCAGGAGCAGGAGGAGACCATCTCCGAGGAGCCCCGTCCCGGTCATATGGACAACTTCATGGACTGCATCCGCACCCGCAAGACTCCGCACTGCGACGCTGAACTAGGCTACCGCACAATGACCGCCGTCGCCCTGGGAGTGCTGGCATACCGGCGCAACCGGGTGATGGTGTTCGATCCGGAGAGAGAGAGGCTGCTGACGTGAGACGGCGCGCTCTGGTCTTTATTTTGCTGGCGTGCGGACTGGCCTTCGGGGGAACCGCGGCGCGGTCAGCCGGCCAGGCGGAGGAAACCCGGGTGCTCCTTCTGTGGGGAGGCTGCTGCCACGCCTGGGAGCAACAGACGCAAGCAGTGCAGACCCTGCTGGAAACCGGTACGGCCATCCGAGTGACCTCCACCGATGACAGGGAGAGCCTCCGGAGAGAAACGCTGAAACCGTTCCGGGCGGTCTTTATCATGACGCAGGGCGGCGGAATCACCGACGAGCAGCTCGGCGGACTGCTGGGATTCGTGCGGGACGGCGGCGGGCTGGTGGCGTTGCACGCCGCCGCAGGGGCGTTCCGCGAGTCGGGGGCGCAGGAGTATTTCCGGATGCTGGGCGGGAAGTTCCGCTCGCACAAATATGGTGACTTCCGCGTGGAGTTCACCGAAGACCACCCGGTTACCCAGGGGTTACGCGGCTTCGATGTGCGGGACGAGGACTACGTGCACGATCTGTATCCCGACATGGAAAGGCACGTACTGGCCGTGCGGACCTCGGACGGGGAGCCGGTCTGCTGGGTGCGCCGCTACGGCCGCGGACGGGTGTTCTATCTGGCGCTGGGACACGACCGGCACAGCTGGAACAACCGGAATTTCCAAATCCTCCTCTACAGGGGCACCTTGTGGGCGGCCGGGAATGACAGGCCTGGCCTACCGCTGACGAGGATCCGGCTTCCTGAATGACGGAGGAACCTGCCTCAGGCCTGCGTTTCCGCTGGAAGGCAATGGGATGCATCTGGGAGCTGACGCTGTGTCCGGACCAGCCCGACGCGCCCGCGCTGGCTGAGGCCGCATTTGAGCAAGTATCCCTGGCGGAAAGGTTGTTGAGTGTCTTTCTCCCTTCCAGCGACATCAGCCGAATCAACCGGGAAGGCCAGTCCGGGCCCGTAAGAGTCAGCCCCCTCACGCTCCGGGCGCTGGCGCACGCCTTCCAGCTGAGCGAGATGACCGGGGGGGCATTCGACATCGCGTGCGGGGCACTGGTCCGGCTGTGGGGGTTCGAAGGCGGAGAGGGACGCAAGCCTGTGGAGGACGAGATCACGCAGGCGCTGAAGTGTACTGGCAGGCATAATGTGTTGATGGACGAGGCAGCAGTAACGGTGCGGCTGGTCCGTTCGGGAGTGCGCCTCAACCCCGGCGGATACGGCAAGGGGTTCGGTCTGGATCTAGCGATGGAAGCGCTTCGGGCCGCGGGCGTACACTCGGCGCTGATGCACGCGGGAACGAGCAGCGTGGCGGCGCTGGGAGTGGACTGCACCGGTCGGCCGTGGCAGGTGGGAATCCGCATTCCCGGTCAGAATGAAGGACACGCCGCCGTTCTGGAGCTACAGGACGGAAGCCTCTCGGTCTCCGGAATTTCGGAGCAAAGCTTCTCCGACGAGGGACGCCGCTTCGGGCACGTTCTGGACCCCCGCACAGGCTGGCCTGTGGAGAGAGAAGGGTGGGCGGTGGCGTTGTGCGAAAGCGCGGCGGCAAGCGATGCGCTCGCAACGGCCGCTCTGGTGCTGGGACCGGAGGGTACGGAGCGGATTCTGAAAGGGCGGGGAGAAGCGCGCGTCATCTTCTACGACGAAAGGGGCAGGCCGATCCGCGAGGTGGGCGGAGGACCGGAGCCCGGAGGTTCAAGGACGGAAAGCCATGTCTCGGAATAATCTTTTCAGCAGAGAATATCTGACCCGCCGCGATTTCCTGAAGGGTTCGGCGGCCGCGGCGGCATCTGTCGCGGTGTTCGGAGCGCAGCGGGCACAGGCTGAGGAGCCAGCCCAGAAGTCACTGGAGGAGCCCATCCGCGCGGGGATCATCGGCACCGGCGCGCAGGGGACGTTCCTGCTCAGCAATGCCGTAAAAGTTCCGGGAGTCGAGATTGTAGCCTGCTGCGACATCTACGAACCGCACCTGGAAAAGAGCCTCATCCTTGCCCCCGACGCGGAGCCGTATCAGGATTACCGCAGGCTTCTGGACCGCAAGGACATTCAGGCGGTCATCATCGCGACGCCGCTCCACCTCCATGCCCAGATGAGCATAGACGCCATGGACGCGGGGAAACACGTCTTCTGCGAGAAGATGATGGCGTATTCCATCGAGCAGGCCAAGGCGATGGCGCGCAAGCAGCGCGAAACTGGAAAGGTGCTGCAACTGGGACATCAGCGGCGCGTCAACAGCACCTACCGGCACGCATACCGGATGCTGAACGTGGATAAGGTGTGCGGACGCGTGACTCAGGTACGCGCGCAGTGGCACCGGAACGGAAGCTGGCGCAGAGCAGTGCCGGACAAGTCGCTGGAGAAACAGTTGAACTGGCGTCTTTACCGGGAGTATTCACAGGGTCTGATGGCCGAGCTGGGCAGCCATCAAATAGACGCCGTCAACTGGTTCCTGAACGCGCTGCCGGTCTCCGTGATGGCAAGTGGCGGCATTGACTACTGGAAGGACGGCCGCACTGTCTACGACAACATTAGCGTCATATACGAGTATCCCGGCGGCATCCGGTGCACTTACACCTGTATTACCACCAACGAGCACGAGGCCTATTACGAGATGTATATGGGCGACGAGGGAACGCTGGTGGTAACCCCGGAGAAAGGGTTGCTGTTCCGGGAGCCGAAAGCAGAGCAGCTTGTCTGGGCGCCGATGGCACATAAAGATGAGTCCAAGGGCAAAGAGGCGATCGTCCTGGATGCCGGCGCCACCCGTCGGGCTCGCGAGGGGACCGGGCAGGAGGAGATCAGGACCGACGCCTCCCAGGACGACTACTACGTGGAGCTGGAGGAATTCTTCCAGAGCGTGCGCACCGGCAAGAAGCCTGCTTCGGACCCTGAGTCGGCGCTTCAATCGTGCGTGACCTGTCTGATGGCCAACAACGCCGCGCAGACGGGCCGCAAGATCCAGTTCAACGAGAAGATGTTTCAGATCTGACGGCGTCCGGCGGTAGCCGCTGCCGGTAGAAAGCGCGGTAACGATGAGAGCAATGTTGCTTTGCGTCTGCGCCGGCGCGGCGCTGACCTGCGGTTCGGCGGCCGGGCTTCAGGCCGCCGAGAAAGTCGTCGCGCGAGTGTCCATCTCGGCCGCCGCGGAACTGAAGGGCTACCCTGTCCTCATCCCGCTGACGGCGGCGCCGGTTCCGCGGGGCACTCCGGCGCTGCGCTCCCCGGATGGCAGGCGTACGGATGGCCAGCTGGTGCGGATCGAGGGACGGGACTTCGTGGCGGCTCTGGTGGATCTGCCGGGAAGCGGGGTGCGGACTGTGTACGAGGTCTCGCTCGACGCCAGCCCCGCGCGCGGGGCATCCCGGCTAGAGGTGCGCCCGGAAGATGAAGCGCTGGCTGTCTATGCGGGAGATTCCCTGATAGCCCGGCACAACAGCACTCACCCGTTCAAGCCCTACCTCTGGCCTGTGTTCTCTCCCGGCGGAGTGGACGTCACCCGCAGCTACCCGATGCGGGACGTCCCCGGCGAAGACCAGGACCACGTCCATCACCGCGGACTATGGTTCACTCACGGTGATGTCAACGGTGTGGACTTCTGGGGCGAGGGGGAACCGAAGGGACGCACCATCCAGCGATCGGTCAGTGTATCCTGCGGGCCGGTATGCGCCGTGATCCGGACGGTGAACGACTGGGTGGCTCCGGATGGCCGCAAGATCTGTGAGGACGAGCGCACCCAAGTCTTCTGGAAAACGCCGGTGGGAAACGTCATTGACTACCGGATAACACTGAAGGCTACCGAAGGAGCGGTCCGGCTGGGGGATACCAAGGAAGGCACATTCGCCATCCGCGTGCCCAAGTGGATGACCGTGAAGAACGGCACCGGCCACATCCTGAACTCCGCGGGCGACCGGGACGGGGCGGCCTGGGGCAAGCGGGCGGTCTGGGTGATTTACTGGGGCCCCTCGGCAGCCGGCGCCACAGGCGTGGCCATCGCCGAAGATCCTCAGAACTTCCGTTTCCCCACCTACTGGCACGCACGGGACTATGGTCTGTTCGCGGCCAATCCCTTCGGTGTGCGGGACTTCACGGGGGACAAAGACCGGGACGGATCCATCGAGATCCCGGCAGGGGGATCGCTCACGCTTGCATACCGGGTGCTGGTGTTCGACGGCGACCCTGAAAAGGCCGGTGTTCCGGCGTTCGCCGCCCAGGCAGCCCTGCGCAGACCGTTCGTGGTGACCCTACCATGAAAGCGCCGTCTTTTGTGCTCTTCGTCGCAGTAGCTGCACTGGCGGCAGGCGGTTGCGGGGCGTCCGTCAGGGAGGTAAGCACGGTGGTGGAAGTCAAGGACGCGCGGATCTGGAAGCTGGTGTCCCGCTCGGTGCAGGTGGAGAAGCTGGCGGGAGATTTCCAGTTCACGGAGGGACCCCTCTGGCTGGGAGACGCCATGCTCTTCTCCGACATCCCGGCGGACACCATCTACCGCTGGGATCCCTCGGGCCGCATCAGCGTGTTCCGCAAGCCCAGCCACAGCTCCAACGGACTGACCCTGGACGCGCAGGGCCGCCTGATCTGCTGCGAGCACGGCAGCCGCTCCGTGACCCGGACAGAAAAAGACGGCAGCGTCACAACGCTGGCATCCCGCTATGCAGGCAAACCGCTCAACAGCCCGAACGACGCAGACTTCTTCCGCGATGGCACCCTGTATTTTACGGATCCTCCCTACGGCATCCGTCCGGAGCAGCAGGAGCAGAAGGTCCAGGGGGTCTATCGCCTCTGGCCGGACTCGGGCCGTCTGGAGCTGCTGCTGCCGGACTTCGACCGTCCGAACGGCATCGCGTTCTCGCCGGACTACCGGACTCTTTATGTGGCGGACTCCTCTTCCCGCAGCCACATCCGAAGCTTCCGGGTGACAGAGAGCGGCAAGCTGCTTGACGGGAAGATCTTTGCGACGCTCCGTGACCGGCGCGAGGGCATTCCGGACGGCTTGAAAGTGGACCGGCTAGGAAACGTATGGACCACTGGGCCGGGCGGCATCTGGGTGTTCGATCCGGAGGGGACGCATCTGGGAACCATCCTGACGCCGGAAGTGCCCGCCAACTGTGCGTGGGGAGGCAAAGACGGCAGGGATCTGCATGTGACGGCGCGGACCGGACTATACCGCATCCGGACACTGGTGGGCGGTTTTCTGCCGGGGCGGCCGCGCTGAAGACTGCCGGCCAAGAACGGGAAGGTCTGCCGCCGCGGTCTGTCGAAGACTCCGCCGGTTAACGACTTCGGGCGCGCGGGAGACGCCCGCGCGGGAAAGAGTGGACATGAGCGGAGTTCGCGTGCGCCTCAGCGCAATGATGTTCCTGCAGTATGCCATCTGGGGCTCCTGGGCCCCCTTCCTCTGGCCCTACCTGACCGACGCCTCAGGCGGTCTTGGTCTGAGCGACCCCCAGGCGGCCTTCATCTTCGGTCTTCTGTGGCTGGCCTGCATCCTCGCGCCGTTCACCGGGGGACAGGTTGCCGACCGGTATGTTCCGACACAGATCTTCCTGGGCGTCGCGCATCTGGCGGGCGGAGTGGTTCTGCTGCTGGCATCCCGGGCGCAGGAGTTCGGCCCGATGGCCACAATGGTGGGGCTTTACAGCCTGCTGTACGCGCCCACGCTGGCTCTGACGAACTCGTTGGCGTTCCATCACCTGGCCAGCGAAAAGGAGTTCGGCGGGATCCGGGTGTGGGGGACCATCGGCTGGATCTGCGCCGGCATCACGCTGAGCTTCTGGCGCAGGATGGGCACACCGCCGGAGGTGGCGGATTGTTTGCTGCTCTCCGGGCTGTTCGCACTGGTGATGGGCGTGTATTGCTTCACGCTGCCGCATACCCCTCCGGCGAAGGACGAAGCGGCCGACCCACTGGCCTTCCGCGAGGCGTTCGTCTTGCTGAAGAACCGGAACTTCCTGGTGTTCATGCTGATTGCGTTCGTAGTGACCACCGAGCTCCAGTTCTACTACGGCCCCACCGCAGGCTTCCTGGAGAAGCCCATGGGCGTGCAGCACCAGAACGTGCCTATGACAATGACCGTGGCTCAGGCGGCAGAGATCTTCGCCATGTGGCTGTTGCTGCCCGTTGCCCTGAGGCGGCTGGGAATCCGCAAAACGCTTGCGCTGGGGGTCATCGCGTGGCCGCTGCGCTACTTCGTGTTTGCCGCCGGACCGCTGTCGCCGGAGGTGATGAAGCCGTTCGTGGTGGCGTCTCTGACCCTGCACGGACTGGGCTTCACATTCTTCTTCGTGGTAAGCCAGATCTTCGTGGACATGGTTGCGCCGCGCGACATCCGGGCATCGGCTCAGAGCCTGCTAACGCTGGTGACAATGGGGCTCGGGAACTGGATCGGCACCCAGTTCACCGGATGGGTTCTCAGCATCTTCCGGCCGCAGGAGGATCCGTCAAAGTGGACGCACGTCTTCCTGGTGCCCTGCGCGCTGACCGTAGCCTGCGCTGTGGCGTTCCTGCTGTTCTTCAAGGATCCAGAAAAGGAGCGGGAAACGGCAGCCGCCGCAGCGTAGAACGGAGATCAAACTAACAGGATGCGAAAGCGGCCCGCCGGGACACCGACGGGCCGCACGGTCATTCAGGAATCCTGTAAGGCTGCAGCCGTCCAGCGGACGCCGCGAATCACCAGATCCTGAAACACGGGATGACGGCAGGCGTCAGGATCGTGCCCCAGGGCGTTGAACAGCACCCGTCCCCTGCCCCACTGCCGCGCCCAGATCACGGGATACGGCTGTCCCTGATAAAGGGCCGTAGCCAGTACATTCACGCGGCTGTCATAGCTGCACAGATACTGCTCGTCACAGACGGTGAACTCGTCAATGCCCGCAGTGACCGGATGATCGCGGTCCAGCACGCTGACCTGATATTCCCGAATGGGAGGGTGGCCCAGCAGATAGCCACCCAGCATGGCCCGGTAGGGATCCGAACCCTTGAAAGATGCGGCTGCGCCGTGAACGCCCACAAGCCCTCTCCCACTCTTCAGCCAGCGGGACCACGCAGCCACTTCCGCTGCCGATATCTCTCCCACTGTCCAGTAGAAGACCATCGTGTGGAAACCGTAGAGAGCTTCGCTGCTCAGGATGCTTTGATTATCCTCCACGACGGTCAGGGTGAAATCCGGCTGCGCAGAGAGCAGCTCCTTCAACACGGCTCCGCAGCCGCGCCAGTCGTGCACTCCTCCGCCGGTAAGAAGGAGAACATCCAGACTTCTGGATCCCGATGAGTCTGTCATACTCTGCAACCTCGACATCTGTTTCCACATAAAGGCATTTTGCATCCTGCCGGAACAGCGGCCCCTGCGGCAACCGGCGGCGGAATGGTGCAGAATAGCCCCGGCGGCCCTGTGGCCGCGAGGGAGCATCTCCTGCGTATGAAAGAATTCATCGTTTCCGTGATGGCGAAGGACCGGCCGGGCATCGTGGCGGCCGTCTCCGGCGCGGTGGCGGCGCTGGGCGGCAACATCACTCACCTCAGTCAAACAGTCCTGCGAGGCTACTTTACCATCATCCTGTCTCTGGAGGCGGAAGACTTGCTCGATGCTGAGACAATACGGGAACGAATCGCTGCCTCCGGAGGACCGGGAGAGTTTCAGGTGGGCGCGGCGCCATTCGAGGACACCGAGCCCTGGCACGGAGACCGGCCGCTGGAACGCTTCGTACTGACCGCTCGCTGCCGTGACCGGTCCGGAATCATCCATCGCATCTCGCGGACACTGGCAGAGGCATCCATCAACATAGACGACTTCTATGCCTACGTACTGGACGGAGAGTTGATCATGATCCTGGAGCTTGGCGTGCCCTCCGGCGTCAGCGTGGCTGAGATTCAGAAGGATCTGGAGCGGCTGGCCGAAGAGGAGGGCATTGTGGCTCATCTGCAGCACGAAGACATCTTCCGCGCCACCACCGAGCTGCAGGCCGTTCTCCGGCTGGGAGACAGGAGGTAAATGGGATGCCCGCCAAAGAGCACATCCTGGCAACGGTCCGGATGCTGCAGGAAGAGCACCTAGACGTGCGCGCCGTGACCCTGGGGGTAGATCTCTGCGACTGCGCGGACCGCGACCCGGAGCGGATGTGCCGGCTCATCCGCGACAAGATCCTTCGGAAGGCGGGAAATCTGGTCAGCGCCTGCGAACAGGTCTCGCGCAAGTACGGCATCCCGGTGGTCAACCGGCGTCTG
>CALCJH010000283.1 GCA_937967775.1 uncultured bacterium
GATGCGCGCTGCACGCTGGATCACCGCAACCCCTTCGAGCTGCTGTGCGCCACCATCCTGGCGGCGCAGTGCACGGATGCCAAGGTCAACACGGTGACCCCGGAGCTGTTCCGGCGGTGGCCGACGCCTGAGGCGATGGCACAAGCGGATATTGCCGAGGTGGAACGTGTGGTGCATCCGCTGGGATTCTTCCGGCAGAAGGCGCGGGCCCTGGTGGAGATGTCGCGGGATATCGTGGCGATCCACGGCGGGGGGGTGCCGCGCACAATGGACGAGCTTATCCACCTGCGCGGCGTGGGCAGGAAGACCGCCAACGTCCTTCTGGGCACGTGTTTCACCGGCGGCGGTGTCATTGTGGATACCCACTGCCGCCGGATCAGCCGCAGGCTAGGCCTGACGCGGGAGACGGATCCGGACCGCATTGAACGGGATCTGATGTCCCTGCTTGCGCCCGAGCACTGGAGTATCTTCGGGCATCTGATGGTCTTTCATGGCAGGGCCGTCTGCGACGCCCGGCGTCCTGCGTGCGAGGCGTGCCCCCTGCTCCACCTGTGTCCCGAAGGGTCGCGGCGCATGGCCGCCGCGACGGCCGTGCAGGAGGTGGCCGGATGACGGCGCTACCTCTGGCGGTGCTTTCGCCGTTCGCGCTGTCGGCGCTGGCGCCGTGGGCTCACGCGCGCCTGAAGCACCACGCAGGATGGCTGCTGGCCGTTCTGCCGGCGATCCTGACGGCATTCTTCGGCTCGTTGATGCCTCTTGCGGCCTCCGGCGCGCCGGCATCATTCCGCACGCCCTGGGTGGCGAGCGCCGGGGTGATGTTCTCCTTCCATGCGGACGGACTGGCGCTGCTGTTCGCCGTGCTGATCTCCGGGATCGGGACATTCATCCTGATCTATGCTGGAGGATACCTCAAGGGGCATCCCCAGCAGGGGCGGATGTTCGTCTTCCTGCTCCTTTTCATGGGCTCCATGCTGGGTGTGGTCCTTTCGGACAATCTGATCACTCTTTTTGTTTTCTGGGAGCTAACCAGCCTGACCAGTTATCTGCTCATCGGGTTCAACCACGAGCAGGAACGGAGCCGCCGCGCGGCTCTGCAGGCCCTTGTGGTCACCGGCACCGGCGGGCTGGCGATGCTGGCGGGGTTCCTGCTGCTCGGGACGGCGGCGGGCTCGATGGAGCTTTCGGAGATTGTGGAAAAGGGGGATCAGATCCGCTCCGCCGCGCTCTATCTACCTGTGCTGATCCTGGTGCTTATGGGAGCTTTCACAAAGAGCGCGCAGTTCCCGTTCCATCACTGGCTGCCGAATGCGATGGAGGCTCCCACGCCTGTCAGCGCCTACCTTCACTCCGCTACGATGGTGAAAGCCGGGGTATTCCTTCTTGCGCGCCTGACCCCCGCGCTGGGAGGGACACCCGAGTGGGAGGCGTCGCTGACGGTCTTCGGGGCGGCCACGATGCTCGCGGGCGGCGCGCTGGCGCTTGTGAAGACGGATCTAAAGCAGCTGCTGGCATACTCCACGGTGGCTTCGCTGGGCTTCATGGTGATGCTGCTGGGCATCGGGAGCCCGTATGCAGTCAAAGGCTGCCTGGTGTTCCTGACCGCACACGCGCTTTACAAGGGGGCGCTCTTCATGGTGGCCGGCGCGGTGGATCACGAGACAGGCACGCGGGACGCATCAGCGCTGAGTGGGTTGCGGACCGGGATGCCGTTCACTGCCTTCGCGGCGGTTCTGGCGGGACTGGCGATGGCCGGGCTGGGCCCCTGGCTAAGCTTCATCGGTAAAGAGCTGGCGCTTGAAGCGGTCCTGGGCGGAGGAAATCTCTGGCTGACGGCAGTCACGGTGCTGACATCAGCCTCGTTCGTGACCGTGGCCGGAGTCACAGGGCTGCGCATCTTTTCGGGACCACCGTCAGCGGCACCGAAGAAAGCCCACGAGGCTCCCTTAAGTATGTGGATCGGCCCGGTGTGGCTTGCCATCAAGGGAGCCCTTCTGGGGTTGATGGCCGGGAAAGCGGCGGCGTTCCTTGCTCCGGCGGTATCGAGCGTGCTGGGACGCCCGGAGCAGATGAAGCTCGCGCTCTGGCACGGTGTGAATGCGGCGCTGGGGCTGAGCGCGCTCTCCATCGCTCTGGGAGCGGCGGCTTACATCGGATGGGACCGGGTGCGCTCCGCCGGCCGGCTCGGGGATACGATCCTGAAATGGGGACCGGACCGTCTGTATGACCTCTCGCTGGATGCCCTGTCGGCGCTGGCGCGGGGCCAGACGCGCGTGGTCCAGAGCGGCTATCTGCGCTACTACCTGCTGGCGGTCATCCTGACCGTGATGACGCTTGCCGGCCACGCTCTCTACTCGCGAGGAGAGCCGCCCGTCATGGTGTCCACCGTCCCCGTCACGGCCTATGGAGCAGCGGTGGCGCTGATGATCGTCGCCTCGGCGATCGCCGCGGTCCTGCTGGACACCCGTCTGGGAGCGATCGCGGCGCTGGGAGGCGCGGGCGGGGGCGTGGCTCTCGTCTACGTGATGTACGGGGCGCCGGACCTGGCCATGACTCAGTTCCTAGTGGAGACCCTGACCATCATCCTGTTCGTCCTGATCATTTTCAAGCTACCGCGATTCGCCCGGCTATCGAGACCTTGGTCGCGGGTTCGGGACGGGCTGATCTCCATTGCGGCGGGCGGCATGATGGCGTATCTGGCGCTGGTGGCTCTGCACGTGGACCTGCACCCGCCCATCTCCTCCTACTTCGCCGAGAACAGCGTTCCGGCCGGTTTCGGCCGCAACGTCGTGAACGTCATACTGGTGGATTTCCGCGCTCTGGATACGCTGGGGGAGATCTCGGTGCTGGGGCTGGCGGGGTTGGGAGCATATGCGCTGCTGAAGCTCAGGCTCTCCGGGAGGAAGGCGGTGTGAGCGATCTCATCCTGAGCACAGCGACGCGCTTCCTCATGCCGCTGTTCCTGACGTTCGCGGTGTTCCTGCTGCTGCGCGGACACAACGAACCGGGCGGAGGATTCATCGCCGGGCTGGTGGCGGCGGCCGGATTCGCCCTGTATTCTCTGGCATACTCTCCCGGCAGAATGTTGCAACTGCTGAGGGTGGGGCCGCGCACGTTGATCGGGTGGGGTTTACTGCTGGCGGCAGTAAGCGGGCTGCCCGCACTTGCGGCCGGCACGCCTTTTCTGACCGCCCTGTGGGCCAAGCTGCACATTCCAGGTCTTGTCAACCTGAAAGTGGGAACGCCGCTGATCTTTGATGTGGGCGTCTTCCTGACGGTCGTCGGAGTGGTGCTGACCGTGGTGGTGGCGCTGCAGGAGGAAGAGGACTGAGGTGGAGAATCTTCTTGCCCTGGTGATCGGAGTGCTGTACGCGGCAGGCATTTATATGATGCTTCGCCGGAGCCTTGTGAAGCTGATCATCGGCCTTGCGTTGCTGAGCAATGCAGCCAACCTGCTGATCTTCACCTCTGGCGGCCTGGTCCCCGCAAGGCCGCCGCTGATCGCCCGCGGAGAATCGGCGCTGGCCGCGCCGTTTGCCGATCCACTCCCGCAGGCGCTCATTCTGACGGCCATCGTCATCAGCTTCGGGGTGATGGCATTCGCTCTGGTTCTGTTCTATCGGGCCGCCGAAGAAGCCGGTGCCGATGACCTGGATCGTCTGACGAGCACAGACACGTGAGCGTCCTGACGGTCATCCCCGTGCTCATTCCCCTTTGCTGCGCGGTGGCCTCGCTTCTGGCGCGCCGCAGCATTCGGCTTCAGCGGAAGCTGGCGGTGGCAGGCACGGCGGCGCTCCTTTTTGCAGCGATCGGCTTGATGACGGCCGTGCTGCACCATGGCGTGCTCTGCACCCAGTCGGGTAGCTGGCCGGCGCCGTTCGGCATCACCCTGGTGGCCGACATCCTGAGCTCGGTCATGGTGATGCTGACCGGTCTGATGGGGCTGGCTGTGGCCATCTACTCCCTTGCGTCCATGGACGAAGCCCGGGAGCGCTCCGGATACTACCCCCTCCTCCATATGCTTCTGGCAGGGGTGAACGGGGCGTTCCTGACAGGCGACCTGTTCAACCTGTACGTCTGGTTCGAGGTAATGCTGATCGCCTCGTTCGTCCTGCTGGCTCTGGGCGGCGAGAGGGCGCAGATGGAAGGGGCCATCAAATATGTCACGCTCAACCTTATGGCGAGCGCCCTGTTCCTGGCCGGGGTGGGCATCCTGTACGGGATGGCTGGCACGCTGAACATGGCGGACCTTTCGCTGAAGCTGCGGGACACGGGCCACCACGGGCTGATCACCTGCGTGGCGATGCTGTTCCTGACGGCGTTTGGCGTGAAGGCGGCGCTTTTCCCGGTGTTCTGCTGGCTGCCGGCGTCCTATCACACCCCACCGGTAGCGGTATCGGCCATCTTCGCCGGTTTGCTGACCAAGGTGGGCGTTTACTCTCTGTTGCGGGTGTTCACCCTGATCTTCACGCAGGACATCCCTTACACGCACACCATCATCCTCTGGGCGGCGGGACTCACGATGGTGACCGGGGTGCTCGGGGCCTTCGCTCAGAATGAGTTCCGCAGGATCCTGAGCTTCCACAGCATCAGCCAGATCGGCTACATGGTGATGGGCCTCGGGCTGTTCTCTCCCATGGCTCTGGCGGGATCGGTCTACTTCCTCGTCCACCACAGCGTTGTCAAGACCAATCTCTTCCTGATCAGCGGTGTGGCGGAGAAGCTTGGCGGCTCGTTCGAGTTGAAGAAGCTCGGAGGGCTGTACTCATCCTCGCCGGTGGTGGCCGGTCTCTTTTTCGTAGTGGCCATGTCGCTGGCCGGGATGCCCCCGCTCGCCGGTTTCGTCGGCAAGTTCATCCTGGCGCGGGCCGGGCTGGAGGCCGGACAATGGGTCATCGTGGGGGTGGCGCTGGCCGTCGGAATGGTGACCCTGATGTCCATGACAAAGATCTGGGGGGAGGCCTTCTGGAAGGGATCTCCCGGCACTGCACTCCCGCAGCCACCTTCAAGGAAGGTTCTCGTGACACTGCTCGTTCCCGTGGCGTTTCTTGCTGCACTGACAGTGCTCACGGGGATCGGGGCGGCTCCGCTGATCCACGTCGCATTGCGCGCCGCAGAGCAGATGCTGGACAACTCACAGTACATTGCCGCAGTCCTCGGGGAGGGTATGCGCTAGTGTTCGCGTGGAACATGGTGCTGGCGCTGGCCTGGGCAGCTCTCCACGGGGAGTTCTCCCTGACGTCCCTGTCGGTCGGTTTCGCCGTGGGCTACCTGCTGCTTGCGCTGCTGGTGCGCGGAGGACTTGTGGGGGAGAGCCCATATACGGCCCGCTTTAGCCGCGCGGCCGGCTTCATCGCCTTCTTCCTCTGGGAGCTGGTGCTGGCGAACATTCGCATCGCCTACGACGTGTTGACTCCAAGGCATCATATGCAGCCGGGCATCGTGGCCATCCCGCTGGATGCTAAGACGGATGCGGAGATCACATTGCTGGCAAACTTCATCACTCTGACACCCGGCACGCTGAGCCTGGATGTCTCGGAGGACCGCCGGCTGCTCTACATCCACGCGATGTATATCGAGAACGGAGATCCGGACGGTCTCCGCACCGACGTAAAGAACGGCTTCGAGCGCCGCCTGCTGGAGACGCTGAGATGACTCTTACGGAAGGAACAGCCGCGAACGCGGCTGCGATCTCACTTCTTGTGCTGGCGGTCTCGATGTTGCTCGCCTTCGTGCGGGTGGTACTGGGGCCGACGCTGCCGGACCGGGTGATCGCCCTGGACCTGCTGACCTCCTGTGCTGCGGGGTTCATGGTGGCCTACTCGGTGCGTAGCGGCAACCCGGTGTTCATGGACGTGGCTATTGTCGTGGCGCTGGTGGCCTTTCTGGCGACGGTCGGCTTCGCCCGGTATGTGGCCAAGCGCGCGGAGCAGGACCGATGAGAGAAATCCTGGCCGCCGTTCTGATGTTGCTGGGGAGCGCGCTCGCGCTGATCGCCTCCATCGGCGTGATCCGGATGCCAGACATGTTCTCGCGCATGCAGGCATCCAGCAAGGCAGGAACTCTGGGGGTCGCGCTGGTCGCTGCAGGAGCGGCTGTATTCTTCCACGCAGTGCCCGTAACCTCCCGGGCACTGTTGATCATCGTATTCTTCCTTCTGACCGCTCCGGTGGCGGCGCACATCATCGCGCGATCGGCATATCTGATGAGAGTCCCGATGTGGGAAGGCACTCTGATGGACGAATGGCGGGGACGGCTGACGGCGGAGGAAACGGGGGAGAAGCCGGGATCTCCCGGAAGCGATCTGGCCTCCTGAAAGACGCTTCTTGCTCCCGCGACGCCACGGCGCGGAGCGGGTATAACAGGAGAAGGGAGTCGCCGCCATGTCCGAGCAGCTCAACTACCTGAGGCTCTTTCCTCTCTCGCTGGTCCTTTTCCCGGGAGTGCGCACACCCCTGCACATTTTCGAAGACCGCTACAAACAGATGATCAACGAGTGCATCACGCTGGATGAGCCGTTCGGAGTGGTGCTGGTGCGGGACGATGTGGAGGAAGAGGACTTTCCGCACGAATACGGCACGGCGGCCATCGTGACGCACGTGGAGAGGCTCTCCGGTGGACGGATGAACATCGTGGTGCAGGGGGAGCGGCGATTCCGCATCGTGGAGCTCGTTCCCGGACATCCCTACCGGGCGGCCATGGTGGAGTTCCTGGATCCGGTGGTGCCTGCCTCTCTGAAGCGCTCGAAACTTCCCGCCGATGTGTCAGACGCGTTCACGCGCTACGTAAAGCTGCTGGCGAGCCTGGCCGGACAGTCCGTGGACGCCCTGGAGCTGCCGGACGACGTGGAGATGCTGGCTTCGGTGGTGGCGTCGCTCCTGGCCGTCCCGCTGGAGATGCGCCAGGATCTGCTGCAGCAACTGGACGTGCAACGTCTGCTGGAGCAGGAGCTGGAGCTGCTAAACGAGCAGATCGAGACGCTCACAGAGGTGGCTCGCCGCCCGCGCCAGGCCGCCCCGCTGGACTGGAAGGAAGACGGCATGCCGTTCTCCCTGAACTGAGGGTGCCGGGGCGCATCAGTCGCGGGAGACCATGAAGATGGCCTGCTCCGCCAGCAGGTTGGGCCAGAGGCGGACGGGCACGAAACGTCCGTCCCGCGTACTGCGCAGGAAAACACTCCGGTGAATCCTCAGTTTCTCTCGCCGGAGCAGATCCTGAAAGTCCCGGATGGTGGTCAGGTGGATGTTCGGGCTGTCGTACCACTCGTAGGGCAGCCGCTTCGTCCGGGGCATCCGGCCCAGCAGCGCAAGCTGCAGCCGGGCGCTCCAGTGGGCGAAATTGGGGAAGCTGACGATCACCCTGCGCCCGACGCGCGCGGCCTCCCGCATCAGGAAGTCCGGGCGGTGGAGCACCTGGATGACGTTCGTGAGGATGACATAATCCAGCGCCTGGTCGCCGAAGTCCGCGAGCCCTTCGTCCAGGTCTCCGTGATAGACGGGCAACCCCTTGGACACACAGACCTGGATGGCTTCCTCGTCAATGTCCACCCCCTGCGGGAAGACCTTTTTGCGTTCCTGCAGCGCCTTCAGCAGGTCGCCCGTGCCACAGCCCAGGTCCAGCACCCGGGTGCCCGGCTCCACCAGCTCGATGATGTATTCCAGCTCGCCTTTCAGCGGCGCCGTGCGCTGAAGGGCTTCCTCACGGGGCAGAGGGGGTGCGGCGGGCTCAGTCAACGGCATAGCTCAGGAAGTTCGAGATCAGGCTGGTGAGCTGGCGGCTCTCCAGCAGGAAGGCATCGTGCCCGTGCGGGGTGGTGATCTCCGCGAACGTCACATAGGCGTTGTTGTGGCGCAGGGCGGTGACGATCTCCCGTGACTGATAGGTGGGATACAGCCAGTCCGACGTGAAGCTGATGACCAGGAACTTGGCCCGCACCGCCGAAAGCTCCTTTTTCAGGCTGCCGCTCGGCTGGGTCAGGTCGAAGTAGTCCATCGCCTTCGTGATGTAAAGGTAAGAGTTCGCGTCAAATCTCTGAACAAAGCTATCCCCTTGATAGCGCAGATAGCTCTGGACCTGGAACTCCTCCTCAAACCCGAACTCCAGCCCGTTGTCGCGGATGAGATTGCGCCCGAACTTGCGGTGCATGGCCTCATCAGAGAGATAGGTGATGTGCCCGATCATCCGGGCGATGGCGAGTCCCCGCTCCGGGCGCGGACCGCCGTAATAGTCGCCCCCGTTCCAGTTGGGATCAGCCATGATCGCCTGCCGCCCGACCTCGTCGAAGGCGATGGCCTGAGCGGTGTGGCGGCTGGTGGTGGCGATGGGGATGGCAAGCCGCACGCGCTCCGGGTGACTGACCGCCCACTGAAGCGTCCGCATCCCTCCCATGCTGCCACCGATGACGCACAGCACCTGCTCGATCCCCAGATGGTCCAGCAGGTAGGTCTCAGCCTCCACCATGTCCTGAATGGTGATGACGGGGAATGACATGGCGTAGGGCCGCCCGGTGGCCGGATTGATGGAGGAGGGCCCTGTCGAGCCCAT
>CALCJH010000284.1 GCA_937967775.1 uncultured bacterium
GGATGCTCACCTCCTGCGCCGCCTGATACACCATCCGCAGCGCCACCGGCTTGATGCACGGGCCGGACAGCCCTCCCGTGACGTTAGCCAGCCGGAAGGTGCGCGTCTTGATGTCAATGGCCGTGCCGACCAGCGTGTTGATGAGCGAAATACCGTCCGCCCCGCCCTCTTCACACGCCCGCGCGAAGGGGCGGATGTCCGTGACGTTCGGTGAAAGCTTGGGGATGACTGGCAGCCGGGTGCGCTCACGGACGGCGCTGACCACCCGGTGCGTCATGGCCGGGTCTGCCGCGAACTCGGCGTGACCGTGCTCCACATTCGGGCAGCTGATGTTGATCTCCAGCGCGTGGACCCCCTCCACACCGTCCAGACGGGCGGCAAGCTCGGCATAGTCTTCCACCCGGTTGCCCACGATGTTTACCACGACCTTCGTATCGAACTGACGGAGGAAGGGCAGCTTATCCGCAACGAACGAGTCCACCCCGTCGTTCTGAAGGCCGATGGCGTTCAGCATGCCGGACGCGGTCTCGAAGATACGGGGCGGAGGGTTACCTTTGCGCGGCTCCAGCGAGGTGCCCTTCACGCAAATGCCACCGAGCAGCGAAAGGTCGTAGATGCGGGCGAACTCCCGGCCGAACCCGAACGTGCCGGATGCCACCAGCACCGGATTCTTGAAGCGCACCCCGGCGAAATCCACTTCCAGGCTGACGCGGTCCGGGCTCAGTCCCATATCAGCCTCGCCGCATCCACCACGGGCCCTTCCACGCACGCGCGCTGGAACTCGAAGTCGTCCGGACTGTCGCCGGTCCGCATCTTGATGGCGCAGCCCATGCACGTGCCGATCCCGCAGCCCATATATGTCTCAAGCGAAAGGTAACACTTCACGCCGAACCGCGCGGCCATAGCGGAGACAGCTTTGAGCATCGGTGTGGGACCGCAGACATACAGCACCGGCCGATCCGGCGAAGCGGAAAGATAACGCTCCAGCAGATCCGTCACCAGGCCGTGATGGCCTGCGCTTCCGTCGTCGGTGGCCACCTCGCAACGCACGCCGGCCTCCTCGAACTCCCGGATCTGGACGATGGCATCACGACTGCGGGCTCCGTAGAGAAGATGGACCGGGCGGCTCTCGCCCTTCTCCCGCAGATGCTGCGCCGCCAGCAGGAACGAGGCGATACCAAGGCCTCCCGCCACGAAAACCAACTCCCCGCCCTTCTCCGGCTCCAGAGGATACTGCCGTCCCAGTGGGCCCAGTACGTCCAGCCAGTCACCGGGACGCTTGGCGGAGATCTGGCGCGTGAAGTGACCTATCGCCTCGTAGAGAATGGCGAAGGTCCCGGCCTCGCGGTCCACGTGGTTGACGGAGAACGGTCTGCGCAAGAACGGATCGTTCGAGTCCGCCACGCGGATCTCTACGAACTGCCCAGGCAGCGCGTTTTCCGCGATCTCCGGGCACTCCAGATGGTGAAGATGGATCTCGCCGGAAAGCTTTTCGGTCTCGGCGATGCGGCATCGCCGGCTGAAAATGGGCGCCTCCGCCGCCGTCAGTGTTTCCCGCGTCACTCGCCGCTCCCTGCCGGCGCAACACCCACCGGCTCCTGGAGATACTCATTCACCGGAAGGCACGAGGACGCATCTCCCCTGCGCCGGCTCTGCAGAGCGACCAGCAGCGCCCGCGCCGTATCCAGCGAAGTCAGGCACGGGATCTGATGCTGCACGGAAGACTTCCTGATGATGGCTGCCTCCTGCTCGCTGCGTTTGTCGTTGGAGACGGTGTTGATGAGCGCGTCCACCTTGCGCGAGCGCACCAGGTCCAGCAGGTTGGGAGAACCCTCGCTGATCTTCCGGACGGTAAGCGCCTCGATGCCCCGGCTGCGCAGGAAGGCGCCGGTGCCGGCAGTGGCATAAATCCGGAAGTCCAGATCCTGGAAGCCGCGGGCGATCTCCAGAGCCTCTTCCTTGTCTCTGTCGGCTACAGTGATGATGATGCGCCCGCGATCCGGCACATCCACCCCCGAGGCAACCATTGCCTTGTACAGCGCCTGCTCGAACTGGAAGTCCACCCCCATGATCTCCCCGGTGGACTTCATCTCCGGGCCGAGGGCGACATCCACCTCCGTGAGCTTGGCAAACGAAAAGACCGGAGCCTTGACCGCATACATGCCGCGGTCCGGCAGGAGACCGCTGCCATAGCCCTGCTCCGCCAGGGTCTGGCCAAGCATGATATTGGTGGCCACCTGCACCATCGGCACCCCGGTGATCTTGGAGAGATAAGGCACCGTGCGGCTGGCGCGCGGGTTGACCTCCAGCACCTGAACCTGATCCCCGTCCAGCACGAACTGGATGTTCATCAGGCCGATGACGTTCAGCTCCCGCGCGATGTTCACGGAATGGCGCACCACCTGTTCCACAACGGAATCACTGAGCGAGATGGGTGGGCACACGGCCATGGAGTCCCCCGAGTGAACCCCGGCGCGCTCGATATGCTCCATGATCTGCGGGATGAGGCAGTCCCGGCCGTCGGCGATGACGTCCACCTCCAGCTCTTTGCCCACAATATACTTGTCTATCAGGATAGGGGCATCCGGCGAGACCGCCATCACATATTTCATGTAGGCCAGAAGCTCCAGGCGGCTGCCGACGATCTCCATCGCCCGACCACCCAGTACGTAGCTGGGACGCACCAGCACAGGGTAGCCTATCTCCTCCGCCACCTGCTCCGCCTCCTCGATGCTGGTGACCGCCCGTCCCGGCGGCTTGGGAACCCCCAGCCGGGAGAGCATCTTCTCGAAGAGATCCCGGTCCTCGGCGGCGTCTATACTCTCGAAGGATGAACCGAAAAGACGCACCCCGGCCCGGTGCAGCGGCCCGGCCAGATTGATGGCCGTCTGTCCGCCGAACTGAACGATCACCCCTTCCGGCTGCTCCTCGTCCAGAACGTTAAGGACGTCCTCCGGAGTCAGCGGCTCGAAATACAGGCGGTCCGAAGTGTCGAAGTCCGTGGAGACGGTCTCCGGATTGTTGTTGATGATGATGGACTCGTATCCCGCTTCCCGCAGCGCCCACACCGCGTGCACGCTGGAGTAGTCGAACTCGATCCCCTGCCCGATGCGGATGGGCCCGGAGCCGATGACCACCGCCCGCTTGCGTTCTCCCGCGTGCTCTCTGATGGGCGCGGCCTCGTCTTCCGAATCGTAGGTTGAGTAGAAATACGGAGTCAGCGCCTCGAACTCCGCGGCGCACGTGTCCACCATCTTGTAAGTGGGCAAGATCCCTGCGCGCTTCCGGGCCTCGCGGACAGCCATCTCGGAAAGGCCGGCGAAGTCCGCGATGCTGCGGTCCAGGAAGCCCAGCCGCTTCAGCTGCAGTACCAGATCGCGTCCCTGCCCAGCTGCGGGGGAATTCTCCCCCGCCACGAATGCCCGGATCTCCTCTGCGCGCTCCCTGGCCTCCGACTCCGCATCCACGATCTTCTTGATGCTCTGGAGGAACCAGACGTCCACGCCCGAAAGCGCCGCGACCTCTTCCACCATCCATCCCCGCCGGAACGCCTCGGCGATGACGAACAGCCGCTCATCATTGGGGGTCTTGATGCCCTCCTCGATCTCCATCGGCCCCCACTTCTCGGCGTTCTTCAGCGTGAGCGAATGCAGCCCGACTTCAAGAGACCGGACCGCCTTCATCAGGGCTCCTTCGAAGGTCCGGTCAATGGCCATGACCTCGCCAGTCGCCTTCATCTGGGTTCCGATGGTGCGGTCCGCCTGGGGGAACTTGTCGAACGGCCAGCGCGGCACCTTCACCACGCAGTAGTCCAGCGCGGGTTCGAAGCAGGCGAGAGTCTTCTTCGTGACAGCGTTAGGGATCTCGTCCAGGGTCAGACCCAGCGCGATCTTGGAAGCCACACGGGCAATGGGATACCCCGTGGCCTTGGACGCAAGCGCGGAGGACCGGCTGACGCGCGGGTTGACCTCAATGACGAAATAGTCGAAGCTCTCCGGATCCAGCGCAAGCTGCACGTTGCATCCGCCCTCGATCCCCAGCGCGCGGATGATCTTCAGAGAAGCCGTCCGCAGAAGCTGATATTCCTTGTCCGACAGAGTCTGGCTGGGCGCGACGACGATGGAGTCCCCTGTATGCACCCCCATCGGGTCCAGGTTCTCCATATTGCACACGGTGATAGCGTTGTCGGCACTGTCGCGCATCACCTCATACTCGATCTCCTTCCACCCCAGCAGAGACCGCTCCACCATCACCTGGCTGCGCATGGAGAGGTTCAGACCGCGCTGCCCGATCTCAATCAGCTCATCCGCATTGTGGGCGATGCCGCCGCCCGTTCCACCCAGAGTGTAGGCGGGCCGGATGATAAGCGGGAAGATGCCCTTTTCCGCGATCTCGTGGAGCTGGGAGGCTTTCGTCACGATCCAGCTCTCCGGCACCGGTTCGCCGATGTCGCGCATCAGCTGCCGGAACAGCTCGCGATCCTCGGCTTTTTGAATGGACTCCAGCGGGGTGCCCAGAAGCTGCACTCCGTATTTCTCGATGACCCCCGCCTGCGCCAGCGCGACGGCCAGGTTCAGACCCGTCTGCCCCCCCAGCGTGGGCAGCAGACCGTCCGGCCGCTCCTGCTCGATGACCCGGGTGGCGAACTCCACCGTCAGGGGCTCGATGTAGACCCGGTCCGCCATCTCGGTGTCCGTCATAATGGTCGCCGGGTTGGAGTTGATGAGGACGACCTCACAGCCCTCTTCGCGCAGCGACCTGCACGCCTGGGTGCCCGCATAGTCGAACTCGGCCGCCTGCCCGATGACGATCGGGCCGCTTCCGATGACCATCACTTTCCTGATGTTCTCTCTTCTTGGCATGGGGTCGCTGGCTAACCGTTCCTTTCCATCAGCTCCATAAAGCGGTGGAAGAAGTAGTTGGAGTCCACGGGACCGGGCGAGGCCTCCGGGTGATACTGTATGCTGAACACGGGAAGCTCCGTATGGCGGAGACCCTCCACTGTTCCGTCGTTCAGATTGGTATGGGCTACCTCAAGCCCCGTTCCCCTGACGCTTTCAGGGTCCACAGCGTAGCCGTGGTTCTGGCTGGTGATGTAAACCCGCCCCGACTGCAGATCCTTGACCGGATGGTTTCCTCCGCGATGGCCGAACTTCAGCTTGAACGTCCGCCCCCCGTATCCCCAGGCGAGAAGCTGATGCCCCAGGCAGATCCCCATCATCGGCTTTGCCTGACTGAGTTTGCGGACCTCCTGCGCCACGTCCAGCAGCCGCGCCGGATCACCCGGGCCGGGCGAGACCACCACCCCGTCCGGGTCGCGCTCAAGAACCTCCTCCGCTTTCACATCGCAGGGGAAGACCGTGGTCTCGCAGCCCAGTTTGGCAAGCTCGCGCATGATGTTGCGCTTGACGCCGCAGTCCAGCAGGGCGATCCTCCTGCGCACCGGTCCCTGTGCAGGCCAGACATAGGGCTCGCGGGCTGTCACCTGACGCACGAAGTCAATCTCCTCGTATCCTTGAGAAGCCGCGACGTGCTCCAGCAGCTCGCGCGAGGAGAGTTCGGTCGAAATGGCCGCCTTCATCACACCGCGCACCCGGATCCTCCGGGTTATGGAGCGCGTGTCCACACCGGACATTGCCACCGTGCCGCTCTGCCTCAGGAAGTCCTTCAGCCGCCCCTGACTGCGCCAGTTGCTGGGGACGTCGCACAGAACCCGCACCACGAAGCCGGCCACCTGCACGCGGGAGGATTCGAGATCATCCTCCGTTACGCCGTAGTTGCCGATCAGCGGATAGGTCAGGGTCAGGATCTGACCGGCGAAGGAGGGATCGGTCAACATCTCCTGATACCCCGTCATCGCCGTCGAGAAGACCGCCTCGCCCGCCGAAGTCCCTTCGGCCCCGATGGACTCTCCCTCAAAGACGGCCCCGTCCTCCAGGGCCAGTATCGCTTTCAAAGGATTTGCGCCCCTTTCACTGCGTCGAAGCTACAGCCTGTCACGCTCTCACGCGGCCGCGCGGAGCCCGCACCAGATCGCCGTGGACGATCTGCCCGCCCACGATGGTGGCCACCGCCCTCCCCCGCAGCTCCCAGCCTGCAAACGGCGTGTTGCGGGAGCGGGACTGGAAGGCCTCCGGGTCCACGGTCCAGCGCTCATCCGGGTCTATGATGGTGATGTCCGCCGGACTCTGGAGCGAAAGATGCCCGCCCGGAATCCCAAGGATGGAGGCGGGAGCGACTGTCATCTTGCGGATGGCGTCCGCCAGCCCAATGACTCCGGCGTGCACCAGCCGGGTTAGCACCAGACCCAGCGCTGTTTCCAACCCCACCATCCCGAACGCCGCGGCCTGGAACTCGCACTCCTTCTCATGAGCGGCGTGCGGGGCGTGGTCGGTGGCGATGGCGTCAATGGTGCCATCCGCAAGCCCCGCCCGCACCGCGTCCACGTCCTCGGCGGTGCGGACTGGAGGGCTGCACTTGACCATCGTGTCGTAGCCCAGCGCACTCTCATCCGTCAGGGTGAAATACTGAGGGCAGGTCTCGCAGGTGACGCTGACGCCACGCCTCTTGGCCTCCCGGACCAGCTCAATAGACCTGGCCGTCGAGATGTGCAGGATGTGCAACCGGCAGCCCGTCAGTTCGGCCAGACGGATGTTGCGCGCCACCTGGATCTCCTCGGCTGCGCGAGGCATCCCCTTCAACCCCATCAACGTCGAGACCAACCCCTCGTTCATCACGCCGCCGCGGGTCATCGTCTTGTC
>CALCJH010000285.1 GCA_937967775.1 uncultured bacterium
GACGGTGGCCACGAAGGCTAGCGGCAGAAAGAACGTCAGGATGTTGCGCAGTGTCCGCTCGAAGATATCAACCGGGTAGCGAGCGATCACGCTGATGCTCCAGAAGGCCGCATCCAGATTGCGGATGCGCACCAGCCAGAATGACAGAGTCATAATCAGGCTGTCTATTCCGAACAGGATCATGATGCTGCACGCCATAAGCGCCACGTAGACAGCGGCGTTTGTCAGGGTCACGGGAATCCCGGCCTCCCGCACGCCGTAGCCCACCACCAGAAGCGACATCAGCGTGCGGGCGAACTCCGCCAGGTTCACCATCCGGGCGGTGGCCAGGAACTGGCTGTCTACGGGCTTGGTGAGCACCAGGTCGAACGTCCCTTTCTGGATCTCCTCGGGCAGGCGGGAGAGATTGGGAGAGAACAGGGCGTTCATCAGCCCCCAGCTCAGCGAGAAGCTGCCGGCCAGCACCAGAGATTCTCCCTTCGTCCAGCCGGCCACCTGATCGGTGAGGGCGTAGACGATCTCGATGAAGAACAGATAGTAGATGAGCCAGGCCACCGTCGTGGCGCAGTTGGCGATGAAGTTGCCGCGGAACTCCATCTCCCGGACCAGACAGTTCCGGAAGAAGACGGCCCACAGCCTGAGGTAGCGTCGCAAAGCTCTCATCCGTTCAGCATCCGTCCACGCAGGCCGGCCCTGTTGCAGCGCGCGGGGGCTCCATCCGGGAGTATACACGCTCCGTTCGCGTGCTTCAGCGGACCTGCCGCTTCTGCCGCCACGAGGCCAACGCCAGTGCCATCGCCCACCCGGCCGCGCCGGCAGCCGCGCCGGCGAGGACATCAGACGGGTAGTGCGCAAGACGGAACACGCGCTGGGCCGCCACCAGCGCGGCAAACGTCAGGAGAGCGGACCGGAGACGCGGTAGGGCGTAACACACAGCGAAGGCAAAGGCGAAGATTGCCGCCGCATCCGCGCTCGGAAAAGACTGATAGAAACTGCTGGTCAGGTCTCCGGTGCGATGAAAGGGTACGTAGGGGCGTTCTCGCGGGATGTTCAGCTTCAGCGCCCAGACCAGAGCTCCCGCGGCGGCCTGCGCCGCGAATCCGAGAAGGGCAGCCCGCCTCAGGCTGATGGATTTCCGGAGGAACCCCCAGAGCCAGAGCGCAGCAAGCGCCAGAAACAGCAACCCGGCCTTGCCGAAAGTGACCAGAACTTCTACGGCTAGATAGACGGGAGGCAGTTGAGACAACCAGTAGACCGGCTCTCTCGTCTGGCGATCCAGCGCGAAAAAGCTGGCCGCCGCGCACGCCGAAAGCGCGACAGCCCACAAGGTTGCACTGCGAATCTGTCGCTGAAGCATGATAACTTTTTTATATAATCTCTGCTCCGGCAATGTCTACACCGCCTGATCTGCAACGAAAAGCCCGGCGGCCGAAGGGCCGCCGGGCGTGCCTCGGAGATCTCGATTAGCACGTCTCACTGGACGGCCATCGGCGCTCCCGACTCGGACTCCCAGGAGTTCGTCCAGATGACGGGAACGGTTTTGTCAATGCCCAGTTGAGTGTTGACCAGACGGTAGTTGCCCAGGACCCCCACTACAGACACGTACTCGTCCACGAACGGCTGCGGCGATTCGATGCCGCTCGTCAGCATCGCGCGGATGCCCTTCATCGTGGCGCCCAGGAAGTCCTGCAGATTCAGGCCGTCAGAAAAGCCGCTTCCATCGTCAATGTAGAAGTAGCCCGGAGCAAGGTCCGTCTGCATTTTGCCCCACGCGCGCACCAGCAGCCCCTGCGCGCTCAGCCCGGCGGGATCGGGGTTCTGGGGCAGGGTCAGCGGCTTTGTCAGGTTTTTCTGGTTCAAGCCGACCGGTTCGCCGGCCTTTGTCGGCGGGTAGGTGGCGGGGTTCAGAACGGTCACCGCGTGTCCCGCGACCTGCTGCTCGCACGTTGGCGTGAACAGTCCGCCGGAGACATTGACCCTGTCACCTGCCTTCACCTCCACCGGATTCCCGTTCCAGTCCACCGCGCTCTTGTAGTTGGCAAGCTGCACCTTGATGCCCGTCTGCTGGCGATCCTGTTCGATGTAGAAGAACTTGTTGCCTTCCGGGTCCGCGAACACCCCGGTGACATACTTGTTGTTCAACTGGCAGGGCGCGCCTTCCGGCCCGTTCCTCTTGAGCGTCCCGATATTGTTGGTGTTCGGAACTTTATCCGCCGGGATCGGAATGCTCCCCGGATCATGGCCGCCGTAGGCCAGCAGGAAATGGTCCAGCAGAATGGTGAACGAAGCGCCGGATCCCAGGTCCTGCAGGAGACGCAGGTGGAAGTGAGCTCCCGCAACGCCGCGGTCCTGCACCATCGGGTCCTGCTCCACACCGTCCATCCAGATGCGGTAGGTGCAGTTGATGTCACTGCCGATATTCGGAGTGATCTTCATCCAGATGGTGTGCCACTCGCCGGGCTGCCCGGCTTCCTTCAGCTTGCAGATGTTCGTCCCCTGGCGGTAGTGCGCCAGCCAGACATTGCCCTCAGCATCCTGCCGGAGGCACAGCTCGGGACGGATGCGGTAGAACCCGCCTGAGCCGTTCGGGATTGCCGTGTTGAAGCCGCCCGTGAACAACCTGCGAAGTCCGCCCGGAGAGGGGTCTGTGAACTCCTCAACTTTTATCCGGAAGACCACCGTCCAACCGGTCATCTCCGGCGATCCATTGATCATCGCCGGCGCCGCGCAGTCCGCCGGCGGCTTCATAACAGCCTCCTCGCCGATCGCGTAAGTGGTCCAGCGGAAGGACGTGGCCGCACCCGGTATCTTGACGGCCTTCAACGCCTTGCCGCCCGTACCGTTGTCCACGATCTCCCAGTAGTTGCCCGGGCTAGGGCTGTTGTACTGGAAAACGCAGGCCTTGCTGCCCGGGAACGGCGCGCAGCGTATGTCCGTCGTTCCGTCGTAAACCCAGTACCACTCCGCTCCATACGCCGCCGGAGCTGATACCAGCGCCAGCAGAGCCAAAAACACGACCGATCTTTGCATTGAGAGAGGTCCCCCCTTTCCCTCAAGATGATGATGTCCCTGCAGAACAAGGATAGCCAGGTCGCGCACAGCCACCCCTTCCACCATAAGGCTCCCCGGTGCTTCCCGTCAAGCCTGTTTTCGACATAAATACAGAAAAACCCCGCCCGGAGCCGGGCGGGGTCTGTCTCTTTATTTCGCAAAAGTAAGCGCATTGCGCTACTGGCAGTCCTTCCACCAGGGCCAGAGCTCGAAGTCGCTCAGGACCTCCACGTCCTGATCCAGGTTCGAGACATAGATCACCGGCTCGCCGTCCTCGCACCCCAGCACGCCGCGGACTTTGAGATACTCGAAGCCCGTGAAAGCCAGACCGTCCGCCCTCACCTTCACACGGGTGTAGCACCACGGGTCCTGACCGCCGGGCTCATTCTCGTGACTGGAGCCGTCGCTGATATACAGGTAAGTGGAGCTGTCGCCAGTGTTCACGATCCAGCCTGCGGTCGCTACGAACAGGCCCTTCAGGGTGGGGGAGTCCGCGCGCAGGTCCCGGGCGTTTGCAAACAACTCCTGACCCTCCGGCACGGCAGCGCCGCGCGCCACAAGCTGAGGCGCGAGCACGCGCAGCACCTTCTCGCACCCGTTCACCACATCAATGCGCCCCACCGGGATGATAACGTCCCCCTTCGCGATGCGCGTTCCCGGACCCGCGTCCGGCACGTCGTGCAGACACCGAATGCCGGCGGATCGGTCCGGAGCCTGAATCTGGAACCAGCCCGGTCCCACCCGGTTCACCACCGACTGCGGCAGCTGCACCCAGGTGCCTTCCGGCAGGCTGCGCGCCTCGCCGATACTGTTTACCGGGATCACCTGCGTCCCGGCCTCTGGCAGCAGGCCCACCTCGATGTCATCCCAGAATGCCCACTCCTGGCTGACCGCCAGACCGCCGATCTGCAGGCGGTTGAACGGAATGCGTCCTTCGGCCGTGTAGCGTAGAGCGGTTCCCACGATCTGTCCGTCCACCAGGAAATGGAACTGTTGATGCTTGAACGGATTCGGATTGTCCCCGTAGACGCGGATCTCCAGACTGTGCCACCCGGTGAAGTCGTAGCCCCGGTGAATGCCCGTGTCCACCCAGGGAGTGTCATAGTAGCCGTTGACCCCGTTGTCTCCTTGGCGGGTGAAGTACTTCCAGTTGTTCGTGTCGGAGCACTGGGGACCGGTGGCGGCCGTGGCCTCCCCTCCGAACCGGTGCCAGATGCCGAACTTGGCGAAGTCCCGCAGCTGACGGTTCTCCACCCACATCTGCACGGCGCGGTAAAGCGGGGCGATAGCCCCGTAGATCTCATATGTATCCCCCGGTTTCACCCCGGCCGCGACAGGGTTCAGGGTATTGGGGGCTTTTGGTTCCACTTCCAGAGTCTGGCTGATGTTCCAGAACGGGTTGTATCCGTAGGGCGGCCCTCCGCAGGTGTAGAAGGTGGGCCGCCGGATGAACCACTCCTTGCCGGCCGCGTCTCCGCTGGTGACCCGGATATAGGCGATGGGCTCGGTGGACATATGGAAGTAGGTGTTGGAGTCCGTGATCCCTGGCTTCGATATGCGGCAGGCGGGCCATCCGGGAATGGGCGTCCCTCCATCGTCCGCTGCCGTCACCACTCCCGACTGGATAAACCGGTCCAGGTTGTCGAAACAGGGGGTCTGTACGTTGGTGAGGCGCTCCCGCTCGTGGTCGAACCAGACCCACGCACGGACGTAGAAGTTGTCGTAGAGGTCCATCCCCCACTCCTGCATGGCCGACCACTGCGAGAACGTCTCGTGCTGGTAGGCGCTTTTGACGCCCGTGCGCGTGCGGACCGGGTTGAACAGGTTGGGATCATTGTCGCCGATGATACGGTGCGCCATCGGGTCGTTGGAATTCTGAGCCCAGGGATGCCTGGGCGGCAGCCTCCACTCCGGTCCCCCGACAAAGGGGACATTCCCTTCGAAACTTGTGAAGTAGATGGGCAGCGCGCGGACGCTTCCCGCTCCCAGGAGAACAAGCGCCGCGATCAGGGCGACGGCGCGCTTCGGGGCTGTCAGGAACCCGGACATGATAGTGTTTCTCCTCCTTTTCCCTGCGGCGCGGGGATGCGGGTCAGAGCCCGCCAATCCCGCCGATTCCAGTATGCCATACAGCCCCCCATATGTAAAGCTTGTGCGAAAAAAATGTGCCCACACTGACAATAATCTATCGCCGGCCCATTTCCGGGCGCGAACCGTAGTTGACGGAATGCCTGCCGTTGGATAAGATCATTTCGATGTCTGTCGAATTGACAAGCC
>CALCJH010000286.1 GCA_937967775.1 uncultured bacterium
TGGGAATCACCACCATCTACGTCACCCACGACCAGGTGGAAGCCATGACTATGGGTGACCGGATCGCGGTGATGAAGGACGGCGTGCTGCAGCAGCTGGACACTCCGCTGGGGCTTTACCACAACCCGGCGAATATGTTCGTGGCGGGCTTCATCGGGACGCCCAGTATGAACTTCCTGAACGCAACGCTGGAGAGCGCGGACGGGGGAGCCGTCATCAACGCCGGGGCCTTCCGCGTAAAAGTGCCTGCGGACAAGTACGACCGGGTGAAAGACCACATCGGCAGAAAGGTGATCTTCGGGATCCGGCCGGAGGACATCTTCGACAGTTCGCTCAAGAACCCGGTGGAGGCCACGCCCGAAAACACGGTCCAGGCCGTGGTGGATGTGGTGGAGCCGATGGGCTCCATCATCACCGCTTATGTGACGCTGGGTGAGCATTCGGTGGTCGCGACGCTGGACGCCAACTCCAAGGCGAAGGAGCTGCAGCCGATCGAACTGGTCTTCGACATGGAGAGCACCCACGTGTTCGACCCGGACACGGAGGTAGCACTTTATTAGGTGAGAGCCTGCCAGGGGCAGGAAGGCAGGGCCCGGGGCCGGCACCCGATGAGGATGACCGGCCCCTCAAAGACAGCCCTGCCCCCTTTTGGCGCCCGGCTCGCGAGCAGTCTCATAGCCGAGACTGCCGTTCCACCGATCCCTCGCTTATAAAGGTAGCCGCCGGGGCTGTCACCTTCTGTCAGTCTTTTGGCGGTGCGGAACTTTTTCCGGGGGATTTTTCGCGCGGCGGCGCCCCCATGGCGCCTGCAACGGAAACCCGAAGCGCTCGCGGTCCCGTAGTGAACACGCGGGCGTCCTGGAAGGGTCTAAAGAGCGGGGCGCGGGGCACGCTGAGACGGCGCTTCCGGTGGCCAGTTGACTGATGCCCCGTCCGCGGATAGCATGAAACGCCACACTGCTTCAGAGAGGAGCATCTGTATGCCTGATATGAGGGCCAGATCCATTTACACGGCGGCAGCCGTTCTGCTGGCCGCCTTGCTTTTGCCGGGTGCGATGCCGGCAGCCGGAGACGAGAACGCTCCGGCGGCTCAGAAGCCAAAGATCACGGTGGACAGCCCGGATTCCACGGTGGTCGCGACGGTCAACGGCGAGCCCATCACCAAGGGCGAGCTGATGGAGGCGATGTGGGGCCGCTACGCCATCCCCACCCTGACGGATCTCATTGACAAAGTCGCCATCCGTCAGGCGGCCCAGAAGGCGGGGGTGACCATTGAGCCCGCCGACCTGGACGCGAAGGTCAACGAGTTGAAGGACCGGCTACCACCGGGAATGACCTTCGAGCAGTTTCTGGAGCAGTACAACATCACGGAAGAGCAGCTGCGCAAGGAGCTGGAGACCAGCGTCTACATCGAGAAGGCCGCCGCAAAGAACATCAACGTGACCGACCAGGACCTGGCCGGATACATCAAGGCCCGCCACATCCTGATCTCCACCCAGCAGCCCGGCGCCACCGCCGAGGAGCGGGAAAAGAAAGAGCAGGAGGCCAAGGCCAAGCTGGAGCAGATCGCCGCGGACATCAAGGCCGGCAAGACCACCTTCGAGCAGGCCGCGAAGGAGTTTTCGGACGATCCCGGCAGCAAGGACCAGGGCGGCGATCTGGGGTTTTTCAAGCGCGGGGTGATGACGCAGCCTTTCGAAGAGGCGGCATTCAAGCTGAAAGCCGGTGAGATGTCCGAGCCGGTGAAGACCACCTATGGCTTCCATCTCATCCTGGTGGAGAAGCTGGGCAAGGACGCCGAAGGTCAGGAGCGCGCGGATCTGATCGAGCGCATCCGGCAGGAGCGGCTCCGCCCGGAGATGACCACCTGGTACCTGAAGGCCAAGCAGGAGGCTCAGGTGGAGCGGGCTCTCGGCGAGCAGCCTAAGCCGCCGACGCCGCCTCCCGCGATGGAGGAGAGTCAGCCGGAGACAGGTAGGCAGGATACTCCTCCTCCGCCCCCGCCCGCACCCGAGTCCAACTGACGGACCGGCTGCCGCAGGACGGCTGAGCTTGTTACGGCCGGGAGTCAAGGTGGCTCCCGGCCTTTGTTCATCTGAGGCGACCGGAGGACTCCTCGGACCGCGAAATCCGGGCAGGCATCCGGCGGATGAGAGAGGAAGTATTCCGTTGCGGCTGGCGGGGCGGCGTGCGAACGCCCTCCGCAAAAGAGCGCAGGACACGGCCGCACACGAGACGGACGCAAGAGGGACAGCAATGGCAAAGACAGTGAATGTGGGGCTGATCGGCTACAAGTTCATGGGAAAAGCCCACAGCCAGGGCTTCAGGGATGTGCCTTTCTACTTCCCCGATGTGAAGGCCGTCCCGGTGATGAAAGTCATCTGCGGACGTGACGAAGAGGGCGTCAGCCAGGCGCAGAAGCAGTTCGGCTGGGAGAGCTACGAGACGGACTGGCGCCGCGTGGTGGAGCGGGATGACATTCAGCTGATAGACATCTCCACCGGCAACAATGTGCACGCTGAGATGGCCATCGCGGCCGCGGAGAAAGGCAAGCACATCTTCTGTGAGAAACCGCTGGCCATGAACGTGCGCGAGGCGCGCGCGATGGTGGAGGCCGTGAAGAAGGCCGGCGTCATCAACATGGTCAACTTCAACTACCGCGCCGTGCCGGCAATCCGGTTCGCCAAGCAGCTCATCGAGGAAGGGCTAATCGGGCGCGTGTTCCACTGGAGGGCGTTTTATCTTCAGGACTGGATCATAGATCCCGGGTTCCCCCTGGTGTGGCGGCTGCAGGGAGATGTAGCCGGTTCCGGCTCGCACGGAGATCTGGCGGCGCACTCCATTGATCTGGCGCACTACCTGGTGGGCGAGATTGATGAGGTGGTGGGGCTACAGGAGACGTTCATCAAGCAGCGCCCGAAGCTGGCCCGCACGACGGGCGGACTCTCGGCGGCCGCCGCGGAGGAGATGGGCGAGGTGACGGTGGACGACGCCAGCCTGTTCCTGGTGCGCTTCAAGAACGGCGCGGTGGGCTCGTTCGAGGCCACGCGCTTCGCCGCAGGGCATCGCAACGGCAATATGTGGGAGATCAACGGCGAGAAGGGATCGCTGCGCTTCAACGTGGAGCGCATGAACGAGCTGGAGTATTACGACCACACCCAGCCGGGCGACCGGCAGGGCTTCCGGGTCATCCAGACCACGGAGAGCTCGCATCCGTGGATGAGCGCGTGGTGGCCTCCGGCGCACATCATCGGCTGGGGACAGACCTTCACGCACCAGATCTACGAGCTGATGAACGGCATCGCGGACGGTGTGAACCCGCACCCGGACTTCGAGGACGGCCTGAAGTGCCAGATGGTGCTGGAGGCAGTCACGAAGTCGGCGCAGGAGCGGCGCTGGGTGAAGGTGGACGAGGTCTAGCCACCGGCAGTCAACCTTTCCCGCAAGATGAAGAGGGGCCGGGTGCGGCGCGCCCGGCCCTTTGGCGTGTCTGCCCGGAAATCTCCCTGAGAAGACTGTCAATTCTGCCAGTATGAAAGGGGCCCGCCGGTCCGTTACCATGGAATCACCGGCCCGCTGTGCAAGCGCAGGCCGGCTCAGCAGAAAGGACCGGCATTGCGAAACGAAAGGGCAAACGTCAAGGCGCTGGAGGTGGGTGATATCCGGGGCCTGTGCCCGGAAAGCGTGATGCTTGTAATGATCTGCGTGGCGGACGCGTTCTCCACTCTTTTCCTGGTGGGGCGCGGCCTCGCCACCGAGGCCAACCCCCTGATGGCCTGGTGTCTGGAACGGGGCGCGCTCACGTTCCTTGCCGCAAAGGCGGCGTCCTTCGCTCCGTTCGTCGCGATGTGCGAGATCTATCGCCGCCGCAACCCGGTAACCGGCAGGCTGTTCATCCGCGTGGGGTTCTGGGCTTACCTGCTGGCTTACCTCCTGCTGGTGCTCGTGGTGAACCTGCGGCCCCTCTGAACGGGGCCGCCAGGTCTCACGGGTTCAGGCGGGAGCGCAGCAGATTCCTCTGCCGGTCCGTGAGCTCCACGGCCGGAGGACGCACGAAAGTGCGTGGCATCCCGGCGAGCTCCAGCGCGTACTTTGTGGCCGCGCGGGGTGGCAGTCCCTCGAACACCCGGGTGAGCGCTGTGACGATCTCCTGACGTGTCTCGGCGTCCCCCCTGCGCTCCCGGTGAGCCTTCCACACCTGCACCACCGCATCCGGGAAGACGTTCGCCACCCCGCTGATCAGTCCGGCGCACCCCAGCCGCAGGGCGGGCAGATGCTGGGTGTCCGTCCCGCAGAAGATCTGCAACCGCGGGAAAGACGTCACCAG
>CALCJH010000287.1 GCA_937967775.1 uncultured bacterium
CGGTTCCCCGCAGGCGGATGAAAAGCCACGGTTCTCGTCTCTGTTCCGGTCCGGGGCAGGCGCGAAGCGGCGGCAGGGCGTGCACTTCCACAGCTTCCACACTGCTCCACGGTGCCATTCTGCGGTGGGCTCCCCGTCCCCGCGCCAGACCGGCCGGGCCCACCGTCAAACAGCAAGCCGTGGTGAAACGCAGAAGCAAGAAAACTCCAAGCGCCGCCGCCGGCAGGGCGAAGTCCGTCCACGAGAGGTCCTGAGGTCGAGCAACGCTTTTGAAGAGCAGCCACGCGGTCAAGAGTATGCCTGCCAGAACGGAGGCGGCCATGCCGGCCACCGCTCCGTCGCGGGCGGCTCGTGTGCACAGACGGAACGTCCGGATATCCTCCGCAGTAGGGGCGTCCTGCTGCATTTGTCCGGGGGACGTCTGGTCCATGGTGATCATGACCGTTGACTTGCCCTTAGCCTCGCCGCCTGCAAAACCCTGCACGGCACTGCGGCGCCGAAAAAGGGCCGGCGGCATAAGTGCCACCGGCCCCTGCGGTCCCCGTAGGGACGCGCTGCTGGAGGAGTTGCCATCAGAAGACGGGCTGGATGTCTCCCGGAACCTGACCCTCGCGTCCTCTCAGCACGCGGATCTTCTTCCCATCCACAACCTCTGAAGTCACCACTCCGGTCACGATGAGATACTGCCCAACGAAGGGGAAGGTCTCCGAACGGATTACTTTGATGCCCTTCACTGGCCTGCCGGAGTCCACGGCCGACCCGTCGTCCAGCCAGAACGCACCTTCAAAGAAGTCCACGTCCGTGACCTTCCCGGCCACCCGCATCAGCAGTCCCTCGGTGGAGGCTCCGAGCGTCAGCGGCTGGCCGTCCGGCCCCACGTATCCGGCTCCTCCGGTGTCGCGCTGGGTGATGTTGCGCACAGGCGTGGTGCCGGCGCCCTTGATGGTCACCGTCGCCTCGCGGATCATCCTCTCCCCGTTCGTCGCGGTTCCCATCCGTCCGGACACGAGTACTGTAGCCCCCAGCGGAGGCAGCATATCGGCTGTCTCCACCCGGATGCCCGCGGTCCCGTCCGGATCCTGCATGTAGAAGAATCCGGGCTCTCCGATCGGCGACAGGGTGACCACTTTTTCGCCGGTGATCTCCACCTTCGTGCCGTCGCTCACCGTCTTCGCCTGGCCAATACCCGGGGCCTTCACCACGGTGCTGCTCAGAATCTGGCCGCGGATGGTGCGGTTGACCAGGTCGCACGGACCGGCGTCGCCTCCGGCAAGGTAGATGAATCCCTGCCACTGTCCGATCGCGAAGCCGCTTCGCACCACCTTCCCTTCGCCCGGGACCTCCATAAGAGGATCGGCCACCCAGCTGTTGGCCAGCGCCGGGTCTCCGTAGAACGGGCTGAAGTAGTGGAAGACCTTGTCATATGCGCACGGCACGGGGCCAAAGTCCCCGCCAAGCACCACAGGTATCTGGTCCGTGCCATCCAGGACGGTGATGGCCCTTGCGCCTGAGACGCCGCCCACCGGCAGGTTCGGGATCTGCTCCCAACTGGATCCCGGGATGCTCAGGTTCAGCCGCGCACAGTTCGCGGTCTGGGTAGTGTTCGTCGAGCCGCCGAACCAGTAGGCCCACACTCCGTTCGCGCCGTGGTCCGCAATGGCGGTGGCCGCTCCCTGCCGCGCGCCGAAGGGCGTGCCGGACGGATGCGTGGACCAGGTGTTGGTTACAGGGTCATAGACCTCGTGCGCCGGGCTGACGATCTCCCGTCCCGGGTTCTCCGGGTCCGCCATCACACCGCCCACCACGTGCAGGCGGTTCTGATAGACGAAGTGTCCGGCAAAAGCCCGGGGTGTCGGCATGGGCGCGGCCGTGGACCATGTCTTAGCCACAGGATCATAGACATACACGTTGCCGCTGGGCGGCACCCGGTCTATGCTGCCCTCCACGGGGCCGTACGGCCAGTTCGCCCGCTTCTCCGGATCGATGCGGCCGCCCACCACGTAGATCTTCTCTTTGCCCTGCGCGTCCCGCAGCACTGCAGCCACGCCGCGAGCGAAATTCACCGGCATCGGCGTTTCGTTCGTGCTCCAGGTGTTGGTGGCCATGTCGTACACTTCGACAACATCGGTCAGAGAGTCTCTCCAGATGCTATCCTTCGTGCCGTCCTCGCCGCCGATGACATATAGCTTAGAGCCGATCTGGGCATAGGCCACACGGGTCCGCCAGGTGGGAATGCTCTGCTGCATGTTCTCCCAGTTGCCCACCAGGGGATTCTCCACGGGCGGAGCAGGAGGCGTGTTGGTCTTGATCAGTGTCGCCCGCACCAGCGACCCGTCCACAATTCCTCCCGGCCCCAGACCTCCGCAGACATACAGCTCGTTGCCGATGATGCCCACCGCGAACCGGCCGGTGCGCGGCCGGGATTCGCCGTTCACGATCATCCTGCTTTCCAGGGTCCAGCCCTGAGCGTCAGGATGATAGATATAAACGGTATCCGTGGGCGTCGAGCCGTCCGGGGATCCGCCGATCACCGCGGGATACTGCAGGGCATACCCGTTCTGTCCGATTCCCTGCAGCACCGTGGCCACGTGACCTACACGGGCGGCGGGCATCGTCTTGATCTCTTCGAATTGAGCGAACGGTGTGTCCGCATCTCGGCGATAGGCGGTCTGAGTGGCCACCACTCCGCCAGTGCCGCCGCCGAACTTGTAGATGAAGCGCGGGCTGGTATCCTGAGTGGCCAGCGGCCGCGTCAGCACGCCGGCGGCTTCGCGCTCGGGAACGGGTGACGAGACCCCGGGATCCTGCCAGCCGGGAGCGATGAACTCGTTGACCTGGCCGGTCGCCGGGTTGTCACGCCGTCCGTTGTAGTAAACCTCGTAGGCGACGTTGCTCGGGAATGTGCAGCCGCCGGGATCCAGGGTGCAAACCCCGTTCATCACGTGCAGGTATGCGTCCCACGTGCCGTTGCCGTTCTGGTCGGTGAACGGCTCGCCCACGTTCCATTCACCGTCGTTATTCTGGTCGATGAACGGCTCGGGCACCCGCACCAGCGCGGCGCCCCATCCCGGGATGCCCTTCTTCGGCTTGGTCACGTCCCAGGTGCGGTTGAAGAAATCGTAGACCTGAACGGCCTTCGAGGGGATGATCTCGGTGGTGTCTCCGTCCTCGTCCTCGTCAAAGACGTCCGGACCGATTCCCCCGATTACTACAATATAGCGCCGCAGAGTATCATACGGATCGGGCACCACCGCTGCGGAAGCTCCCGCCCGCGGAGCCGGCATCGGCTGATGAATGCCACCGGTACTCGTGTCGCCAATCCAGATGTTGCGCGGGCTCTGCCCGGACAGGGGGGACCGATAGGCTTCCACCGTCCCCACAATGTTCTCCGGCCCGGGGCCTGTCTGACCGCCGATGACCACCAGGTGCTCGAAGACTACCACGGCCGCCACGTTGTAGCGCGGCGTGGGCATCGGGGGCATCACAGGGCTTCCAGCAAGGGTGGACCGGTCGGTCCATCCGCTGAGCAGAGGCCCTTCGGCCGCGAGGACGCCCGGAGATGCGCCCGGCAGGCAGGCGGCCGCCGCCATAGCGGCAAGAAACACTTGTGCGAATCGCTTCATTTCAACTCCTCCGGTCCCGGCCGGGATGTGCGCTCCCGGCCCCATCGGCGGGCGTCTTGGAGATCCACCACCTGGCGTTTCGCCTTTCCCCGGCCGCTCTATCCCTTGATGGCTCGAGGCGACGCACCGCCTCCAGAGAAAAAGCGGCGCGGGAGCAGGAACCGCCCCGCGCCGCCTCTTAGTTGCTTCTCAAAGAACCAGCGACGCGGCTCTTTCAGGCCCGCCGCCGCAGCATGGCGCCCATACCCAGCAGGGCACTGCCCAGGACAGCCAGAGTGCCCGGCTCAGGAACGGGAATGACTTCCAGTTCGAGGATCAGGGGCGACTCGAACGCAGCCGGGAAGCCGTCGTCCACTCCGGTGAACGGGTTCACCCCGTCAAACGGATCCCACATCCACCCCTGCGTGTTGCTGGTGGAGTAAAGGCTGAAGCGCACGTTGGTCACTCCGGCCATCAGCGTGCCCGAAGGATCGGACAGCACGGAGACCGCCCGCTTGAGGTTCGGGAAGTTGTTATTGTTGGAGTAGCCGGAAGGGTGGGACTGCACGTAGATCGGATTGGTCCACGTGAATCCGCTGTTGTCCGAGAACTCCACCGTATAGGTATGGTAGGCCCGGCCATCGAAGTGGTTGCCCGAGAAGACCCGGATCTGAGCCACGTCCACCGGGGCCAGCAGGTCGTACTGCACCACGTTTGCCGGATTGCCCGAGCCCGGGAAGTCGTTCAGCAGGCCGGAAAGACCGCTGGCGCTCATCAGCGCACCGTCGGTGAATGCCGCCAGCTGATCGGCCGGGTTGGTGTTCACCGGATGCCAGCCGCCGGCTAGCAGGGTGCCGATCATCCCGCGAATGACCGAATCCGATGAGGGCTGCAGCGCCAGTGAGGGCTCGTCCAGCGCCTGATAGACCACGACATTGTAGGCTCCCGCAGGAGCAGCGGCCATCAGGGCCGCCAGCGCAGCGCAGAGAAGAATGCTCTTGCGCATCGTTCCTTCGTCTCCTTTCCTGTCACCGGCCTCCCAGTTCCGGGTCATTGACCGCCGAGGAGGCCAATCGTCGAGCTGCGGAACGCGCGGCAGTCCGTTCAGACAGGCGCTTTACCTCCAGGACGCAGGTGAGATCAGGCTCAAGCTTCCTTTCATCAGCGCGCGAGGTCCACTCGTCCCGCCGCTGCCGCAGGCTGGTGATATTATAACACGCCGCCGGCTCTGGGAATCCGCAAATATACCGGTTTTCTTTGAGTTTCAGGGCTCTGTGACCGGTTCCACCCCGCCCGGACCCGGCACCCGCAGCAAACGCGCGACATTTCCGCCCACCAGCGTAGTCCCGGAGATGCCGGTCACGCGGACAAAGCTGCCCGCCGCCGGCAGTGTTCCGCTCTGCATCCATACCCGTACGCCCGTCTGTCCGGAGCCGTCCCGCAACCCAGCCCCGTCGTCCAGGTAGAAGATCCTTTGAGCGGCGTCCACGTAGGTGACCCTGCCGGCGGCGCTCACCCGCAGTCCGATATTGTTGAGCGCCGTGGAGACTGCTGGCGGAGAAAAGACGGCGTCATCCACCACGCCCGGCTGATTGCCCTGAGCCCGTCCGCCGAGATGCGCCGTCCGAAAAAACAGGGGTGGTGGAGGGGAGCCCGCGCTTCCGGTGATCAAGATTTCCGCCTGACTGGCCACCCTTTCGCCGTCCACGGTGAGCATGTAGCCCGTCGCGCTGACGATATCTCCCGGACTTGCGGCCGCTCCGGTCATCAGCGCGAGACCGGAGGAGCGGTCCGGACGCTGGGCGTAGACTCTGTCCGATGGAAACACTGCGGAGACCACCAGCCCGTCCAGCCGAGCGAAGAAGGTGTTTCCCAGCGTCTTGGCGTCCGCCGGCGACGACACAGAGGACGCCTTCAGCAGGCTGAAGTTGGCTGTCGCGCTGGCGCCCGCCGCAAGGTTGACCACGCGTGTCTGGCTGCGGTAGCCGAATGCCTTCGCCTCCAGCGTGTGCTGGCCCGCCGGGAGGCCCCCAATGGTGTAGGAACCATCCGCGCCGGATGTGGTGAAGCGGGTATCCCCAGTGATCTCCACCCGCGCATCCGGTACCGGTACCCCGGCGGTGTCACGGACGAAGCCGGAAATGCTCCCCTGTGGAAGCTGGGCGATGGCGAAGTCATAGAAGGCCTGCCAGGAAGGCTTCTTGTTGCTGTCGTCGAACGGCGCCCCGCGGAACA
>CALCJH010000288.1 GCA_937967775.1 uncultured bacterium
CCCAGGCCGAAGCACCCCGTCGAATTCGGCGACCCCATCGTCTTCCGTCTGAGGCAGAGGCTGGACGGTTTCGTCTCGGCCGATAGCCAGTACACGGGCGGGGAGCTCGTGACGCGGCCATTCGAGGTGACGGGGGAGACCATCGCCGTCAACATAGACACGTCGGCCAGCGGATGCGCAAAGGCCGCTCTGCTGGTGGAGGACGGCCGCGAGCTTGATGGCTACGGACTGGAAGACAGCGACCTGCTCCACGCCAACGACACCGCCCGCGTCCTTTCCTGGAGAAAGTCCCCTGATGTCTCACCTCTGCGAGGCCGGAAAGTGCGGTTGCTGCTTCGCAGCAGGGCGACGAAGCTCTACGCTGTCTACCCCGGAGGACCGCCCCGGACCAGTGTTAGCGAGTGAGAAAGGAGATCTGACGCTTTGGACTCAGGCGCATTCTTGAAGATCGCAGCGGCGGCCGCCGCAGTGGTTCTGCTTTCGGCTCCGGCGGCTCAAGCGGGCAGAGACATATTCCGCGACGTCTTTCCCGTCCCCAAGGCGTTCGCGCATCTTGGCGGGGAGGATCTGCAGCTTCCGGCGGACCGGACGCTGATCGTCATCGGGGCCTCAGCGACGGAGCCAGAGGAGTACGCCGCGGAGTCTCTGCAGAAATTGGTCCGATTGCGATACGGCCACGAGTGGCGCATCGTGCGCGATGAAAAACCGTCCGCCGGCGGAGCCGCCGTGATCATCGGTCAGACCTCCACCTGCCGTCTGGCGGCCGCCGTGGCCCGGGAGTGGACCATTGACCCGGCGCGGGTGTCCGCGTCCCACGATGGCTATCAGATCCGCACGGGCCGCTTCCAGGGACGGCCCGTCGCGCTGGTGCTGGGGAGCAATCCCCGCTCCTGCATCTACGGTCAGGACACGCTGAGCCAGATCCTGGAGAACGGGAAAGGCGGGCTCGCCCTGCCGCGTGTCGCGGTGCGGGACTGGTCAAGCGTCAAGTGGCGCGGACGCCCGCACGCCGTGCTGCCGGGCTACGACCGGCCGGGCACCTTCGATCTGTTCGCGCAGGCCCGTGTCAACTACATTGACCTGCGCGACGGAGCGGGCATCTACGGCACCCCTCCCGGGCACCCGTTGGACAAAGAGAGGATGCGCCGCGTCCTTCGCGAGGCGCACCGGCGGGGAATGGTGGTCTACGGGGTGGTGGACTGCGCAGTTCCGGAGCCCAGGCGCGAGGCGGTCTTGAAGACTTTTGAGGAGTTCATCGAGCTTGGGGTGGACGGGTTGTGGATCTCCATAGACGATCCGGGAGGGGACGATCGGATCGGCACCCCGCTGGATCTGGTGTGGCGCATCGTGGAGCTGGGCAAGCGTCACAGCATCACGGGCGAGATGATCGCCATGACTCCAGGCAAGGAGTCCTACAAGAACATTGACACTCAGACAAACCGGAACGTGATGCAGATTCCGGGAATGAACGAGGCGCTGCTGTTCTTCACGGTGTTGCCATCGAAGGAGTCGCTGGAGGCGGCGCGGCGCGTAGGACTAAAGAGCCTCCCCTGCTGGTGGCACAACTGGCCTCGTCCGAGGGGCGGGTTTCTCCATCAGGGCAGTGCTCCCGGACGCGCGGACGGCGGAAAACCCTATATCGAGCTTATGGCCCTTTATGAGGGATGGCACACTCCGCGCTGGGAGGAGATCCGCAACGCCGGACAGTATATCGCCGCGGTCCAGCCATGGGGAGGATCGGTCTGGCCCGACGACTGGGTGGCCGGCGTGATTGACCTGTGGGCCTGGGCGCCGGAACTGCACGACTGGGACAAGCATCGCAGGCGCATCTACAGCCTGGTGTTCGGTCCCGGGCAGGTGGAGGCGGCCAGACGCTTCGATGATGCCCTGGCCAGCCTGAAGTCGCTGTTTGTGGTGTCTCCGGAGCTGCCCGGGGACCGCAAGAACCAGCCCGACCCCGCGTGGCCGCCGCGCCTGAGCGACCCGGCCGACGCCGGAAAGGCGCTGAAGCTGATTTCCGAGATGGAAGAGTTGCTGCCCGCACTGCAGGAGGGAGCGCGGCGGGAAAGTCTGTTCGATCACTATGCCGGCGCAGGGGCGCTGGAGGAGTATTTCCTGGAGCCGCAGCGCAAGACCGTGGAGGTGGCGCGGACGATCACCGGTCTGACCTTCCCCGAATACTGGTGGGAGACTCACCGGCAGAGGGTGATGCTTGCCGCAACGCTCGGTCAGGGGGAGCGGGCCGCCATCTGGGCGGAGGAGGGCAGGCAGCGAGCCCTGAAAGAAGCTCGCGCCGTGCGAGACGCTCTCCCGGTTTTGCAGAATATGGGGGGCTACGTCCAGGAGTGGCGTGAGCGTTTCAAGGAGCCCGCCACGGCGCGCTTCGCAGACCGCGAGCCGGATATGAAAGGCGACCTGTCGGATCCGCTTTGGCAGTCGGCTCAGCCAGTCACAGGCTTTGGACTGTCCACCGACGCGGGCGAGGCGGAGGATCAGACTGAAGTCCGGATGCTGTATACCGCGGAAGCGTTCTATGTGGGCGTGCTCTGCCACGAATCGGCAGTTGACAGGATGCGGGTGACGCGCACGCAGGAGGGCTCCGACGTCTGGGAGGATGACTCCGTGGAATTGTTCATCAACACGGACTGCCTGGGCCGGCCTTACTGGCAGTTCGTGGCGAATGCCGGCGGCGTCCGCTCGTTTAGCTACCAGCGGCCGGCCACCGCGGAGGATCGCGCGCCGAATCCGGAATGGCAGGTCCGCACGGCGCGGGGGACCGATCGCTGGACGGCCGAGATCCGTGTTCCATATTCCACCCTGGGCATCAGCGGCTCTCCGAAGGGTCAGATCTGGATGGTGAATGTGGTGAGGAACGACTTCGCCTCTC
>CALCJH010000289.1 GCA_937967775.1 uncultured bacterium
GTTTCGTCCGGGCGCAGGCTGCGAAGCGGCAGGGTCGGCCTTCTCCACATCCGGCATCATCTCCAGCCGGCCTGCATTAGTGTGCCCGTGGGGATTGGCGATGGCGGGAAATGGTCCCTTTTCCCGGGCAGGGCGGTACAGGTTGCCGCAGAGGTAGAAGCCCGGCAGTGTCTGGATGGCCACCTTCTCGATGATGCAGCCCTCGATCTCCTCCCGTCCGGTCCAGATTGGATCCAGCGCGGTGCGTTCCGGCAGCGGCCAGAGTCCTGCGCTGAAGAGGATCTGCTTGCGCAGGCGCTCGGCCCGCGTCTCCCACTCCCGGCGCGTGGCGGGTGGCCGGAACGCGTGGTGCGTGTTCAGGGTGCGGATGCTCGCGGCTTTGTTAGGGGTATTCACGGTGTCCATCTCCTGTGCCGTGACTGGATGAGCGGCCGCAAGGAGGGCCGTCAGCAATGCCGGTGCGAAGTACCGCTCCATAGTAGCGCCTCCTCTCCGGACTCTACTCCGCGGTCAGCTTCGGCTGCTGTGGCCCGGAAACCTTCCAGACAGGACGGCCTGCCGCCGCAAACAAAGGTATGGCCAGGGCGGATACAGCCGCGAAGAACACAAATAGACCACTGAGCGGCATCTCCCTTGCCAGCAGCGAGCCGGCCAGCGGACCGGCCGCCATGCCCGCGGCGGTGGCCATCCCCAGCATACCCTGCGCCGTTGCTCGCAGGTCATCAGGCGCGCGGCCGTTCACGAAGGCCACAGCGCCCACCAGCATGAAGGCATAGGTAAACCCGTGGAACAGCTGCACCGGCCACACCCAGTGCACGGAGGGCATCAGGCCGTACGCCAGAAGGCGGAAAGGCTGGACCAGCAAAGCGGTCAACAGCACTGTTCCCGGCCCGGCGCGCTCGCAAAGCGGGCCTGCCGCCAGCATCAGTGGCATCTCGCAGACTGCGTTCACCACCAGCGCCCAGGCTGCGATGTGCCTTTCGCCCCCCAGCTCGTGAATGCGCAGCGCAAAGAACGCCATAGTCCCGCTCTCGGCCACCTTGAAGAGGAAATAGGTCAGCAGGAAGGCAGAAAGCGTCCTGTCCCGGAACAGCCTCTTGGCTCCGCCGTTCAGCCGGGACGCAACCATCGCCCGTTCCTCCGGTTCCCTGGCAGCCGCCCCCAGGATTCCCATCGTCAGGAACATGAGCGATGTTCCTCCAATGACCAGAGCGTCGCTTTTCAGCCACGGAGACAGCAGCGCCAGCGACGCCACGAATCCTGCCGAGCCCCACAGCCGGATGCGCGCGAAGGAGGATGGTGTCCGGCCGGCCGACGCTGACCAGTCCGCGATCATCGCAGTGACAGCCATCACCGCGCAGTGAAATGCCGCGCCTGCTACCGCGTAGATGAATGCCACAGCCGCGAAGCTGGAGATGCCTGCCAGGGAGGCATACAGCGCCGCCAGCGCCACTGCCGGCGCTATGATGAAGGGCCGGCGCTTCCTGAACCGGTCCGAGAGACCTCCCAGCCACACCTGAGTCAGCGCTCCCGACGTGGCGAAGATGGCGGAGAGGAGGCCGATCTGATGCGGGGCCAGACCACGATCCGTCAGCACCAGCGGCAGCATCATGATGAGCCCCACTGCGGCGTACTGCGTGAAAAATACTCCGCCCAGCAGCCGCGCCTCGCGCTCCGGTACGCCTGGGTGTCCGGAAAGGAATGTAATCTGTCGCTCGCGGTGGCAGCTCATGCGGCGGCGAATGCGGTAAAGTCTGTGCGCGCTTTGTCCGAACATGCGGGTGGGAGTCCGGTCCACCATGTCCCGGCAGAACCGTCCCGCGCGCATTGCGGTCATTGTGGACGATTGTCCCGCCGCCCGCCAGACGGCCGCCGCTGCTGCACAGGCCTGCGGCTGGGAGGCGGATCTCTTCGCGTCTCCCGACGAGCTGTTTCTCCTCACCTCGCCGCCGGAGTTCGTATCCGACCTCTGCGTGTCCCGTGCAGACGCCTTCCTGGTATCTCTGGATTTTCCCGCGCTTGTGGGGTGCCGGCTGGTGAACTGGCTGGCGGCTTCGGAGCGGTGGGGAAGCGTTCCGCTGGCAGGCATCACGGGCCGCCGGGAGCGGGCTCCTCACCTGGCGCTGGACAGCTCGGTACCGGTTCTGGAACGCCCCCTGAGCGAGGATGAACTTTCCGCGTTCTTCGAGGCGGCCGCCGCCGTGGAGCCGCGTTATCCGGATCTGGCGGGTGAGATTTCCGCAAAGGTTTCGGGCCTGCTGTCCCGGGAGGTCAGCCGGGCGCGCCGCGGGGATTATCCGTTCTCCATTCTGATCATGCGGCCGGCGCTGGCGTTCGGCGCGGGCGATGTCCCCGTCATCGGGGCAGCGTTGCTGGGCGACTGGAACCGTCTGGCGCTGCGGCACGCGTGCCGTTCGCTCAGGGAAACAGACGTCCTGCTGGACCTGGGCGCCGACGGCGTGCTGGCGGCCCTTCCCTTTGCAGGCTCCGCCGCGCTGCAGCGTCTGGACACGCGCCTGCACGACGCGCTGAGGCCGGTACTGCGGGATCTCGGCTCGGGGTGCCGGGCCAGGGTCTCGCTGGCCACTGCAGGGGCGAGCTTCCCGGAGGAAACGCAGGACTGGCGATCCCTCTTCAACCTGGCGCTGGACAGGCTCCTCGCGGCGCTTGAGGGACGGGCTCTGCGCATTCTTCCCCGCGCCGCCTGACACTCCGTTAGTCCCCCCGTTCTGTCCCCGTGATGTGCCCGGTCCGGCCGGTTGTGGCTATATTGTCGCGGACGCGCGGATCCGCCCGCGTTTGTAGAAACCCTTGAGGAGGATCTTTTGGAACCGCCACTGACCGGCCGGGAGGCCGCTTTTCTGCACGATGTCTGCCGCGAAGCGGGGGCGCTGACGCTGCGCTACTTCGGCCGCGTCAGCGGCTGGACCGAAAAATCAGGCCGCGGAGACATTGTCACCGAGGCTGATCACGCCGTGGAGGAGCTGGTGGCCAGACGGCTGGCCGAGGAGCTTCCCGGGCACAGCCTGCTGACCGAGGAGCGCGGGTTCGTGCCCGGCCATCAGGATGCTCCCATCTGGGTGCTGGATCCCGTTGACGGCACCCGCAACTTCGCGCTGGGGGTGCCGGTCTATTGCGTGTCGCTGGCCTGTGTGGCGGGAGGCAAGATCCTGCTGGGAGCTGTTTACGATCCGGTCCACGACATTTTGTATCACGCGGAAAGCGGGAAGGGGGCCTTCCAGAACGAAGTGCCGGTCAGGGTTTCGGAGACGCCTGATCTGCACGACGCGCTCATCTCAGTGAGCTGGTCTCCCCGCCGGCGCGACGTTGAGGAGTATGTCCGCATCGTCGCGCGCGTGGCCGCCCATACCTCCTATTTCCGGCGCATCGGCAGCGCGGCGCTGGTGCTCTCGTATGTGGCCACCGGACGGTTCGATGGCTACATCCAGGCCGGGATCAGCCCGTGGGACATCGCGGCAGGGACGCTTCTGGTGCGCGAGGCTGGCGGCGTGGTGACGGATATTCAGGGCTGCCCTTTCGACATTCTCACCCCGTCTCTGGACATTGTGGCCGGAAATCCGGCCGTGCACCGGTGTCTGATGGAGGATGTGCTGAGGAAATCCTGATCTCCGGCCGGCAGAGCCGTGAAACCGGTATATTTGACAGGTGACATGCCCGCCTTCGCGGGATATGCTCCTTAGTGCCGGACAGGGAAAGGAGAATGTAAGCGGGAATCGGGCGTATGCCGGTTTCCCGCTTATTTGTTGTCCGGTCCCTCTGCCATTTCTGTGAAATCCCGGGCCGGTTGCACCATCTCCAGCGTGATGCCGTCCGGATCCAGGAAGTACACCGTCCAGCCCCCTCTGTTGCGCCCTGCGGTGATGTGCACCGGCTCGCTTTTGAAGCGCACTCCCAGAGCCTTCATCCGCTCGTACTCGGCGTGAATGTCGTCCACCTGGAACGCCATATGGGCCGCGCCGGGACGGTTGGTCGCCGCGTCCAGTGGTTCACCGGGCGGATTGACATACTCGATCAGCTCCAGCAGGTGGCCGGACGGCGTGGGCGGGAAACCTTCGATGGTAAAGAGCGCCACTTTCAGCAGGGCGTTCTCGAACCCCACCTGGCGGCTGGTATAGGGCTGGTCGTGAACCATGCGGTGGACCAGCTTCAGCCCCAGTATGTCGCGATAGAAGTGGACGCTCGCCTCGATATCCGAGACAGTGAAGCTGAAATGGAACAGGTTCACCAGCACGGCGCGCTCGCTTCCGTCAGCCTTCCTGCGCCACGCGTGGAGCGTGCTCGCGTGAGACCGGTGCGAACTCCACGCGGCAACCCCGGAACTTCTCCTTCAGCGTCTCAGCGAATCCGTTTGCGCCGTTCTCCGTGGCCGCCTCGCACAGCCTCTCGAACTCCTCCTCGCTCTGAGCAGTGAGGGTGGGGCCCGTCACCACCAGCCGGTTATGGTCCAGCAGACCACCGATCTCGTAGGAGACCGTGGCGTGCCAGGCCTTGCGCGGAGCGCCCTGAGCCCATACCTGAAGATGGGGGCGCACCAGAATGGTCTTCGCCAGCGGACGGAAGACGTCGTCCCGCACAAGCTGCGAGAAGCTCTCCGGATCCAGCGTCACCGCCGGCAGCCGCGAGGGTAGTCCCGGGCGCTCTTCGATCCCGTAGATGGCCCGGTTCACCGGCGAGACCACGGGCTTCATCAGCGGGAAGAAGATGATGTCGTCAATGTTCTCCAATTCCAGGAAGATCATCGCCATCCGCTCGATGCCCGGTCCGATGCCTGTAGTCGGCGGGATGCCGTGCTCCAGAACCTCGATGAAGTCGTAGTCCAGCGGGTGGTGCTCCTCGGGATCGGCTCCCGCCAGGTCGCGGGCCTGCTTCCACCGCTCCAGAAGCGTCACCGGGTCGTTCTGCTCGCTCCAGTTGTCGCCGCACTCCATTCCGGCGATGAAGATCTCGAATCGCTCCGCAAAACGGGGATCCTCGGCCATCGGTTTGGCCAGAGGAGAGATTTCCACCGGATGACCGTAGACCAGCGCCGGTCCGATGAGTCCCGGGGCGGCCTTCTCCTCGAATGCGTAGGCCATAGCGTGCCCCACAGTCGGCTGCTCTTCCGTCAACCCCATCTCGCGGAGCCGGGCGTTGGCCTCGTCGGGTGACGTGATATTGCGGAAGTCCACCCCTGTCGCCTCAAGCACAGCGTCGGCCATGGAGACGCGTCGCCACGGCTGGCCGAAGTCTATGGCGTGACCCGCCACATTGAATGTGGTCCTTCCGAAAACATGCGTGGCCAGGTGCCGGAACAGCTCCTCGATGAGGTCCATGTTGAAGGTGTAGTCCGCGTAGGCGGTCATGGTCTCCACCATGGAGAACTCGGGATGATGCGTCCGGTCTATCCCTTCGTTGCGGAAGTAGCGGCCCACGGTGTACACCCGGTCGAACCCGGCTGCGATGAGCCTTTTCAGGTACAGCTCGTGGGAGATGGCCAGGTACATATCGCAGTCCAGCGCGTTCACGTGAGTGGTGAACGGCCGCGCGGTGCCGCCTCCGTATTGCGGCTGGATGACCGGGGTCTGGAATTCCAGAAAACCTCTTGCGTCCAGGAAGCGGCGCACCTCAAAGACCATCCGGGAGATCAACTCGTAGCGTTTGAGCTGCTCCGGGTTGTGCGTGACATCCAGATAGCGCTTGCGCAGGATGATCTCGCGGTCCTGGATGCCGTGCCATTTCTCCGGGAGGGGGCGGATGGATTTTGTGAGCAGCCGGATGCGCTCCGCTTTGACGGAGATCTCCCCCCGCTCCGTTCGCACCACCTCCCCTTCCGCTTCCACGATGTCGCCCACATCCAGCAGGTTCAGATGCTCGTAGCCCAGACGGTTTTCCGCGGCGTCGGTGGGGAGCAAGGTGTCGCGGCGCACGTAAAGCTGCACCCGTCCTGTCTGATCCTGCACGTGCCCGAACGAGAGCGCTCCGTGCTTGCGCCAGGACATCAGACGTCCGGCCACGGTGACTTTCTGTCCTTCGATCTCCTCGAAACGCTCAAGAATGTCGGCGCAGAAGTGCGTGCGTGAGGCGCGGGAGGGGTAGGGGTTCAGGCCCATCTCGCGAAGGCGCTGGATCTTGTCGAGGCGCGCCTGACGGACCTGAGCCAGCGAAGAGGAAGGAGAAGGCGAAGACAACGGTTACATACCTCCTGAGCTCGAAACGCTGAGTGAGAACCTGGCTGATTCTAGCCGAAAAGGGGGCTTCTCAGCAGGCCGTGATCGCCAAGGCCGTGGCAATTCAGGGCCGCCGCTCCCAGGCGGCGGCCCGTGTTGCGGTTGTCCGAAAAGGTCAGCCGTCCAGCAGGCTCCAGATGAACCGGTAGTTGAACCGTCGGTTAGGCGCCGTGTCGCCGTGCGTGCAAAGGGAGATCGGGTCCTTCAGGTCCTGGGGGTTGTCCGCCCACTTGAAATCGAAGCTGAAGGACTCCTTCGTTAACCCCAGCAGCTCCCGGGGGATGGATAGCTCCAGCCGTCTGCCGGAATAACGCAGAGGGATCTGCGCCGCTTCTTCCCACTGTTCCCTCTTCCAGCGCATCACGGTAGATGTCCTGGCGTCGGGGATGCGTTTGTTGACCAGAAAGTCGTAGCCGAACCACCCGGTGTGGGGGTTGCGGTCGGCATCTATCAGAAGCAGCATCCAGTTAGGATCGGTGTGCGGGGTGAGAGCCTCCCGCGTCTGCGCGTAGAAAAAGACGCTGCGGCGGCCCACAGCCACCTTGCAGGAGATGATGTCGTTGCGCCCGGAGTCGTCGCGGTAATGCAATCCGCCGTACCCTGGATAGTCCCGATGGACCGTGTCCCCGATGGTGTCTCTGTACTC
>CALCJH010000290.1 GCA_937967775.1 uncultured bacterium
GGAAGGCTTCTACTATAAGCCCCGGGTGGACCGGGAGCTTCTCAGCGCGCATTCGGAAGGGTTGATCTGCCTATCGAGCTGCCTGGCGGGCGAGGTGGCTCAGAAGGTGATGGACGGCGAAGACCGGGAGGCTCTGCGGACCATCGAGGAGCACCGGGAGATCTTCGGGGACGACAACTACTATCTGGAGCTGCAGGACCACGAACTCCCCGAGCAAAAGCGCCTGAACGAGTTTCTTCTGGCCACATCCGAAAGACTGCGGGCTCCGCTGGTGGCCACCAACGACGTGCACTATCTGGACGAGGAGGACGCCGAGCCGCACAAGCTGCTGCTCTGCATCCAGACAGGCAAGACCATCAGCAATCCTCCCGAGATGTTTATGGACACGCGGGAGTTCCACTTCAAGAGTCCGCAGGAGATGGCGCGCCGCTTCCGGGACTTCCCGGGAGCTATTGAGCACACGGTGGAGATCGCCGAGCGCTGCAACGTGGAGCTCTCGTTCGACCTGAAACCCCTGCCTTCGCTTCCCCTGCCGGAAGGCCGCACGCCCGAGCAGCATCTCAGGATCCTGGCTTACGAAGGGCTGGAGCGGCGCTACCCGAACGCCTCTCGGGAGATCCGGGACCGACTGGAGTATGAGCTGGAGACCATCATCCAGTGCCGTTTTGCGCAGTATCTGCTGATCGTTCAGGACTTCGCGAAGTTCGCACGGGATAACCGGATTCTGGCCGGTGTGCGCGGGTCGGCGGCCGGATCTCTGGTGTGCTATTGCCTGGGCATCACCAACGTAGATCCCATCTTCCACCGCCTCACCTTCGAGCGTTTCCTGAACCCCAAGCGCATCCAGATGCCGGATGTGGACTTCGACTTTCAGGACGACCGCCGCGCGGAGATGATCGAATACGCCGCGCGCCGTTACGGGCGGGACCATGTGGCGCAGATCATCACATTCGGGACGCTGGCAGCGCGGGCAGCCATCCGGGATGCCGGCCGGGCCATGGAGGTTCCACTGGCCGAGGTGGACCGGGTGGCCAAGATGATCCCTTCCGTCCCCGGCACCACCATTGACAAGGCGCTGGAGGCCAACCCGGACCTGCGCCGCGCCTACGAGACCGAGGAGACCACCCGCAGGCTGGTGGATATGGCCCGCAAACTGGAAGGCATAAGCCGCCACGCGTCCACCCACGCGGCCGGCGTGGTGATCGCGGACCGTCCGCTGGTGGAATACGTCCCCCTGCAGAGATCCGCAGAAGGCGGGCTGGTTGCCCAGCACGATATGAACGATCTGGGCAAGATCGGCCTCCTTAAGATGGACTTCCTGGGCCTGATCAACCTCTCCATCATCCAGAAGTGCCTAGACCTGGTGAAGGAGCAGCGGGGCGTGGACCTTGATCTGGCGGACATCCCGGTGGACGATCCCAAAGCCTACGACCTTCTGGGCCGGGCCGAGACCACGGGGCTGTTCCAGCTGGAGAGCGCCGGAATGCGGCGCTATATCCGCGAGCTCAAGCCGCAGAGCATCTCCGAGCTTGCAGCGATGGTGGCGCTTTACCGTCCGGGGCCGATGGCGCACATCCCCGAATACATCGACGCGAAGTTCGGCCGGCGTAAGATCGAATACGCGCACGAACGTCTGGAGCCTATCCTGGCCGAGACCTACGGAGTCATAGTCTATCAGGATCAGGTGATGCAGATCGTGCAGGCCATCGCAGGTTTCGACCTGGGGCAGGCCGATATCCTGAGACGCGCCATGGGCAAGAAAGACCCGGTCAAGATGGCTCAGGAACGCGACAACTTCGTGCAGGGAGCGCTGGCGAACGGACTGGACCGCAAGACGGCGGAGGAGATATTCGATGTCATCGAGCCCTTCGCCGGCTACGCCTTCAACAAGGCGCACGCTGTATGCTACGGGACTCTGGCCTATCAGACGGCCTACCTGAAGGCCAATTACCCTATCGAGTATTTTACCGCGCTTCTGGCGTGCCACGCGGAGAACCAGGACAAGGTGGCTCTGTACGTAGAGGAGGCGCGCCGTCTGGGAATCGAGGTGCTGGCGCCGGATATCAACCGTTCCCGCGCGGACTTCACCATCGAGGACGGCAAGAGCATCCGTTTCGGCCTGTCCGCCATCAAGAACTGCGGGCGGGCGCTGGTAGAGGGCATCGTCGCGGAGCGGGACAGTGGCGGAGAGTTCCGGTCTCTAGGGGATTTCCTGGCCCGGGTGGCGCAGGTACCCGGATTCAACCGGGCCGCGTTCGAGTGCCTGGCGAAGGCGGGAGCCCTCTCCTGCCTGCATCCCAACCGCCATGCTCTGGTAGAGTGCGCCGAGACACTGCTCTCGCGGGTGACGCGCTCGGCCCGCAGCGCCCGCAATGGTCAGGCGGGCCTGTTTGAAGCCTCGGAGGATCTTTCTCCCGCCGCCCTGACTGTGGAGGTGCCGGACTGTCCGGAATACAGCCGGGCAGAGATGCTGGCCATGGAGAAGGAGCTCCTGGGGCTTTACATCAGCGATCATCCGTTGAACGAGCACCTGAAGGTACTGAAAGAACGAACCACCTGCGCCGTTCAGGAGCTGAGCGAAACCGAGGACGGCTCGATGGTCACCGTGGGTGGAGTCATTACTGGCCTGCGTCATCTGTTTACCCGCAAGAAGGGTGAGAAGATGGCGTTCGTGACCCTGGAAGACCTCACCGGACCGGTGAAGGTGCTGGTGTTCCCGAAGGTCTTTGCCCAGGTGGAGGATCTGCTGGAGCGGGACCGGATGGTGCTGGTGAAAGCGAAGGTGCAGCACGGGGACAGCCGAGGCGAGGAGAAAGGGCCGGTGGAGCTGATCGCCGAGTCGGTGGAGCCACTGGCGGAGGGACCATCAGCGTCCGGCGAGGACGCCGGCATTCCTCTGAGCGAGCTGTTCGAGGCCACCCCCGCCATCACCATCCGGGTGGACGAGAACTGCTCGGCCCGCCTGCCTCTGCTGCAGGAGGTCCTGTCGCGCCACGGCGGCAGGGCGAAGGTGTTCTTCAAGGTGGGGCGCTGGCCTGAGGAGTACACCATTCGCAGCGATGCCCGTGTAAACGTGACAGTGGAGCTGGCCAGGGAGGTTCAGAGTCTGCTCGGTCCCGGGTCGCTGGTGATGGTCCACAGTTGACGCCTGTGACGCCTGCCGTCCTGCCGCTGCTCATCGTTTCGCTCGTGTTTCCGTGTCCCACACTGCCGCCGCGGCCACCGGATGCGCCCGGCGGGTCGGATCTGTTGCGCTCCCTGGAGGGCAAGTCTCTTCAGGACCGGGAGGCCGCCATTGCGGAGCAGATCCTGAGCGGCAATGTCCCCTCCCCGATGCGGATCTGGCGCACCATCAAGCTGGACGCGCAGTGCCCGGACGGCCGGTGGCGCACAGCGGAGTTGCAAGTCCTGCCGGACTGCCTGGCTGTCGGAAGTGATGCGGATAGCATCCGCGTTTGCCTTACTCCCCAGTCCGCCCAGAAGGTGGCCGACGCTCTGGAGTGCCTCCTGCCCACCTCCAGGATCTCCGATGAGATCCACCGCCAGGCGGAGCTGAAAGTGCAGCCCGATCCTCTGACTCACGAACGGGAGTCCATCGCCACGATGATCCGCCACAGCCGGATTCTGGATGCCCGCACCCGCCGGGCTGCTCCGGACACGCTAATCGCCGGCGGAAAGAAGGATGTCGTCATTACGAACCGCCTGCTGGAGCGCTCCGGGAGGGTGGCCATCTACGGTTGGCATTACCCGGACGGG
>CALCJH010000291.1 GCA_937967775.1 uncultured bacterium
GCCTCCTGCGGCGCCAGGTCCGTCGCCCGCTTATATGCGCCCACCGCCGGAATCACCTGGCCGGAATTCTGCAGCGCCACGCCCAGATTGTTATGAACGTGGGCGTCGTTGGGGTCCAGTTCAAGCGAAGAACGGTAGGCCGCAGTAGCCTTGGCATACTCCCCCTGGCGAAGATACACGTTGCCAAGGCTGTAGAAAGCATCCGCCGACTTCGGCTGACGCCGTGTGAGCTCCTCGAAACAGGCGCGGGCCTTGTCCAGCTCGCCGGTCTCAAGGCACGCGTTCCCCAGGTTTCGCAGAGCCTCCACATTGGAGGGGTCCAGCTCGCGAGCCCGCTCCAGAGGCGCCACCGCCTGCGCCGCCTGACCGGTCTTCAGATACAGATATCCCAGCCAGTTGTGAAGAAGGATATTGTCCGGCGCTGACGGCCGGGCGTCCTCCAACTTCTGGATGGCTTCGGCCGGCTTTCCAGAATTGAAAAGCGCGATCGCCTCCCGGACGGCGTCATCGCCTGGCGCCGCCACCGCGGCCCCGCCCACAGCCGCGACCAGCGCGACCATCCAGAACCACCTTCTAACGCAGAGTCTCATAACTGGCACCCCTCAAACATCCGGTCGGGAGCATCCCCACCCCTTCTTGCCTCATTCGCTCACGCCGCGCCGGTGGTGACGCGAAGCGGCCTCCTGATGTGCCCCAGCAGATAGAACGAGCCCGTCACACACACCACGCCATCACGCCCGGCCAGAGCGCACGCCCGGGAGATCGCCTCGTTGACCTCCGGGCACGCGGACACATCAGCGCAGTAGCGTTCTGCACTTTGGACGATTTCTCTGCAGGGACGTGTTCCCGCCTCTCCGGTCTCCGTCGCAATGACCCATCGCGCCAGCGGGGCCAACCGGGAGAGCACCTCCTCCGGCTCGTGCGAAGACATCATACCCGCAACCAGCGCGAGCGGCCGTCCCTGGAGCCGCGTCTCCAGGTAGCGCGCTAACTCCTCCGCGGCGGCCGGGTTGTGGGCCCCGTCCGCGATGACAAGCGGCCGCCTTCTCAGGACTTGCAGCCTCCCGGGCAGCCATGCCTCCTCCAGCCCTTCCTGGACGCACTTCTCATCCAGTGGGAATCCGGCGTCCGCAAGCACCTCAAGAGCGCCCACGGCGCAGGCAGCATTCAAGGCCTGGAACTCGCCCTGAAGAGCCGGCCTCAACCCCTGCAGCATCCAGCGCCCCCCGCGGAGATCCAAGTCAAGAGGATCCACGCCCACCGCAACGCGATAAGTGAGGCATCCCCCCACCCCTTCTTGCGGCTGTTGCCCCTCCGGTAGGGCCCATATAACCGGGGAGCCAGACTCCTCTGCCCAGCGCATCACCACGTCCGACACGGTCGAATCCGTCGAGCCGCAAACCACCGGCACTCCCCGCTTGATGATCCCGGCCTTCTCCGCCGCGATCTGCGCCAGCGTGTCGCCCAGATGCTCCATATGGTCCATCGCAACATTCGTGATGACGGACACATCCGGCAAAATCACGTTCGTCGCGTCCAGCCGCCCTCCCAGTCCCACCTCCACCGAGGCGAACTCCACCCCATCCTGCGCGAAGCACAGGAAGCCCATCAGTGTCTTTGCCTCGAACTCCGTCAGCGTGCCCCACCCGCGCGAGCCGGCCTCCTCCATCAGGCGGCGCGCCTCGGTGGCCAGCTGCGCGAAGCGTCGGCGCGTCACCATTCTGCCGTCCACCTGAATGCGCTCGCGGATGTCGAAGACGTATGGCGATAGATAAAGACCCGTCCGCACGTCGGCCTTCCGCATAGCGGCGGCAATCATCGCCGCTGTGGAGCCTTTGCCATTCGTGCCGGCGATGTGAGCGGCGCGGAAGGCCCGGTGAGGGTTGCCCGCCAGCTCCAGCACTTTCAGGAACCGCTCCAGCCCCAGCTTTATCCCGAGGCGGCGCAACCCGGAGAGCCAGGCGACACTTTCCTCAAAGTCCATGACGGGTCAGCCCATCTTTTCCAGAATGCGGTCCAGATCCACGAACTCCTCGAACAGCTCCTCCGCCGTGCGGACCTTCTCGGAATCTCCCGGGCGCACTTTGACGATGAGTTTGTTGACCTTGCTCGCCACCGTGAAGGTATCCTCCGGAACGGAAATGACCGGGATGAACGTGCGGCTGATCAGCTCCATGATGTTCCTGTGGGGCTCGATACCGCCGGTGATGACGATGCCGCTCACGCAGTGAGTCTTCCCGATCCCCACCACGCAGGAGCTCATGGCGGCGATGACAAGATCCTCGCGCGTCCCCGGCGTGATGAGCAGGACCTCGCGGGCAAAGTAATCCATAGCCTCGTGGGGGGCCATGGCGCCGATGACCATCCTCCCCACCGTGTTCTTCAGGCCGGACTTGCCCGAGATCAGCTTGCCTCCCAGATCCTCCAGGATCTGCTCCATTGTGGGGCTGGAGAGGACCTTTCGGTACGGCACCACACCCACGCACTCAAGCCCCAGGCGCTCCAGACCCTTACGGACCGTACGGTTGACCTTGTCATATTTGTCCACCTCCACCTTGTTGATGATCACGCCCAGGATCTCCACCCCGCGGGTGTCGAACAGCGCCTTGTTCAGCATCACCTCGTCTATGGGACGGCCGATGCCGCCGGATGCGACCAGCAGCACCCGCGACTCCAGCAGACGGGCCACATCGGCGTTGGACATGTCGAAAACGGATCCCACCCCAGCGTGGCCTGTGCCTTCGATGACCACCACATCGGATTCGCTGGCCACATGCGAGAAGCTCTCCAGCACCTCTTTTTCGAGCTTCTCACGGTCGGGTGAGAAGATGTAGGACTCGGTGAATCCTCGGGGAATGGCGATGGGGGACATGTCCGCCAGATTACCTTGCAGATCACAGGTCTCGCGGATGAGCAGGGCGTCTTCGTCAATCTTATGCCCGTCCAGCTCCGTGTATCGCTGGCCCACAGGCTTAATGTATCCGACGCGGTCGAAGCGCTGCTTCAGCGAGTGGATAAGCCCCAGGCTGGTGGTGGTTTTTCCGTCGTTCTGACGCGTTGCGGCAACGAAAATGCGGGCCGGACCGTTGCGGCGAAGCCGGTCCGGTCTGACAAAGGTGGTCTTCTTCCTCAATTCCGTCCTTTCAGCGGCTCAGGCTGGGGTCCCCGTCTTCTGTGTCGGGGCCCGGCGGATGAATCGTACCTGCGCGCCCGTCCTTTGTCAAACGCCGGCGCTCTCCTGCGCCTGCTGCCCCATGCTGCGCCGGTATTCCTCCAGTTCGCGGCGCGTCTCCCGGCTCATCCGTTCCAGACGATCCATCCAGCGCACCCGGAACGGTTCCAGCGCGTCCCCGACAGCCTCTATGATGGCCAGATCCCGGAACCACTTCCGGTCCGCCGGAACGATGCGCCAGGGAGCCTCCTCCGTGCTGCATCGCCGCAGCGCCTCCTCGTAAGCCTTTGTATAGCTGTCCCACAGGCTGCGGTCCTTCCAGTCTTCCACGTTCAGCTTCCAGGCTTTCACCGGGTCTTTCTCGCGATCCAGCAGACGCTTTTCCTGTTCTTCCCGGCTAATGTGCAGGAAGAACTTCAGGACGATGGTGCCGTTTTCGACAAGCAGCCTCTCGAAGTCATTGATGCGGTCATAGCGAGGGCGCCACACCTTCTCCGGAGCAAGCCGCCGCACCCGCACCACCAGCACATCTTCATAGTGGGAACGGTTGAAGATGGTGCAGAACCCTTTTGCCGGGACTTCCCGATGCACCCTCCACAGAAAATCGCGGGCCAACTCATCCGGAGTGGGAGCCTTGAAGGACACCACCCGGCAACTGGGGGCGTGCATGGCGCGCATCAGGCACTTGGCCACGCCGTCTTTTCCGCCGGTGTCCCTCCCCTGCAGCACCACCAGCAAGGCGGTCTCTCTGGCGGCGAACATGAGCTCCTGGAGCTCTCCGAGACGGGTGCTCAGCTCAGCAGAAAGCTGCTTTCCCTCTTCCTTGCTCAGCCCGCCGTCTTCCGCTGTATCCAGATCATCCAGCCGGATGCGCTGACCGGGTTTCACAAGCTTTGAATACGCCATCGTCCCTCCTTCCGCGCCGGACGACGCCCCGGAGACGCCGCCGGGTGTGGTATCATACAGTGTTTTTTTCTCCCGGAGGATTGCCCGCCCGTGCGCGCTGAGATCGTTTCCGTCGGCACCGAGCTCCTGCTTGGCCAGATCACCGATACCAACGCCGTCTTCCTGTCGCAGGACCTGGCCGCGCGAGGCATTGACGTGCTTCACCGCAGCACCGTCGGCGACAACATGGAACGCCTGGAGGCGGCCCTGCGTCTGGCGCTCTCCCGCGCGGACATCGTCATCACCATCGGGGGACTGGGACCCACTCAGGACGACCTCACGAAAGAGGCCTGCTCCGCGGCCACAGGCATTCCTCTTGTGCCGGATCCTGAATCCGAACAGGCTATCCGCGATTTCTTCGCCCGCCGGGGAGTTCCCTTCAACGAAGCGAATCTCAAGCAGGCCCTCCGGCCCGAACGTGGGACCAACCTGAAGAACCCCAACGGCACCGCGCCGGGATGCGTCTTCGACTGCGGCGACCAGTCCATCATCTGCCTTCCTGGCCCTCCCGCCGAGCTGCGGCCGATGTGGCTGAACGAGGCCGTCCCCTGGCTCGCCGCACGCGGGTTTACACCCTCGGAGGTGCTGCGCTCCCGGGTGCTCCGGTTCGTGGGGATCGGTGAGTCGCTGCTGGAGCCAAAGGTCCGGGATCTGATGGCAAGCTCCAATCCTACCCTGGCCCCCTACGCCAAGACCGGCGAGGTGCACCTGCGCATCACTGCCAAGGCGGCGGACGAGGAGTCGGCGCTGGCGATGATCGCGGAGATGGAGCGGGCCGTGCGCGAGCGGGCGGGCGAATGGCTGTACGGCGTGGACGACGAGACACTGGAAACGGTGGTGGTGCGGCAGGCGCTGGAGCGGGGCATCACGCTGGCGACGGCTGAATCCTGCACGGGAGGACTGATCTCTTCCAGGATCACAGACGT
>CALCJH010000292.1 GCA_937967775.1 uncultured bacterium
GGGTAGGGAATGGGCGGAGCCTTGTCCCGCCTCTGCTGCGGGTAGAAGATGGTGACCCCTTTCAGAGCGCTGTTGGCGGCCATGGTGATGAACGGGGCGCCGTTCTCATCGCCCGCGCCACCCGTGGCCAGCAGCGTGGTCCCCATGTTCTGGAAGAAGGCGGGCGGCGCCTGCCAGACGCCTTCCAGGGTTACGCCGGCCGGGATGCGCAGGCTCCCGGCGATCAGGAAGCTGCCGATGGGTACGCTGACTCGGGTTCCCGGCGCTTTGCCGGCCTCGTCCAGCGCTTTCTGAAAGGCAGCGGTGTCGTCTGTCTTGCCGTCGCCCACCGCGCCGAAGTCCGTGACGGACAGAACTTGAGCGGCAACGCTGGAAGCGACCGCAGCCACTAGAAAAATGAGAATGCCAATCGTTCGAAACACAGCTGATCCCTCCCGCACGTTCTGATTGCCCGCCCGAGTTTACCAGAAACACCGGGCGAGGGGAAGAAAACAACCTGGCGAGACCATCTCATATTTGGAACATCGGTTTGTCGCGCCCGGGAGACCTATTACGGGAGGCTATTCCGTCAACTGGATGCTATTGAACAGGGCAGGTCGCATTGTGTGCCAGTGCAGACCCCGTCCCCAGCGCATCTCGGCCGGGTGCTCTCCTTCGTCATAGTCCAGGAAGTAGACGCTGCAGCCGATGACTCGACCAACCTCCGGCTTGGCAAAAGGAATGAACTCCTGCTCCCAGCTCATTGCAACCTCAAAGGTGATCGTATCGCCTTCTTTAGTAGCCGCCACCTTCACCCCTTCCGGCACGCCCATGCTTCGCCGGGCGCCCCAGTGCCTGTAGACGTGTGCGCTGTCTCCGGTGTAGCCGAAAACATAGTCGCAGTCCCCGCTGTCAAAGAACTGCTCCGCGTCTGTAGAATCCCGGCCAAGATCCAGTCCCAGATGCACACTGTCGAAGTTCTTCATCTCCCAGGTGGTTAGATGTTGAACGTGCTGGTCATCCCGCACGCGGAATGCAAAGTACAGGTTCTCTTCATCCCACTGCGTCCATACGGTCCCTGAGATATCCTGTGCTCCACCCCACCTCTTCCGGAGGAATCCGTCGAAGTCCGCCAGAGTGTCCGAGACAGCAGAGGGGATGCCCTGCCACTCATCCAGACGGCCATCGATTATAACCGGGCGTCTTGCGCGCGGGGATGCCAGCGGCAGGGTCACAGGCACCTCCAGCGAGTCCAGTGTCGCTCCTGCTGAAACCAGGCGCGCCGTCAGCAGGTAGCGGTTTGGCCTCATCGAAGGGGCGAAGGACACCCTTGCCGTGACCGGTGTCTGTCCATTGCCCTTCACCTTCACTTCCGCTCCAGCCGGGGAAACGAAGACGCCTTCCGGCACCTGCCAGGCGAGATTCATTGTTCGCTCCTGAGCGGTCCGGTTGACAGCCATAAGCGTCACCAGGGCTTCGCGCGACGGAACGGAAGCATCCACATGGCTCGGAGTTCGGCGCAGGAAGGCGGGAGAGTCCGACTGGAACTCCAGTGCCACCTGCCCGATGGCGCCTCCCGTTTTGTTGCGAACCCACGCGTTGAAGTAGCGGACGCTCTTCACCCGTGAGGGCGGAGGTTCCACAGTGAACTTCAGCGGATTCGCCGAAATCATTTCCACCTTCCACGGTTCTCGGCCGGCGGGATCCCGGATCAGCTCCAGATCCAGATGCTCCTCGTAGCGGGGTTCTATGCTCACCACCGCCTTTTCACCGCTCCAGATCCGAAAGCGGTCCGCCCGGGCCACCGCGTTCACCGGCGGACGCTCTTCGGGCTTCAATGTGATGAGGGTCACGGCGTGCAGCGGCAGAATGAAAGTCGCCTCGAAGCTGCCTTCGGCGACAAGTTGCAGCTCCTCGCGCGCCTCCTTGCCTGAACGGGAAAGGATAATATCCTGTGCTTTGAAGAGCTCTGCCGTCCCGATATCGAAAAGCGCATTCCCATGAGTCTGGTCCACCACGTAGCGGGTATAGCGCACCCCTCCCGAGGCGAAAGGGATGCGATCCAATCGGATACGAACAGGAATGTCCAGCTCTGAGGCGCCGGCAGGGACAGACTTCCCCTCAACGGAGCGATGTGCGGGAGGCCAGCTCCATATCAGCACGGTGACTTCGTGTTCGTCTTTTGCGGCTATGACGCGGACAGACGGATCGCTGGAGATTGCTCGAATGCGGGTCGTCGCCAGCCGGTTCCACATCAGTCCGGCATTGTATACAGGCTTGGGGATTAGATGTGGGTAGGTCACCATACCCCACCTCCCCCAGAAATCCCTGCTGGGCCCTGTCGGATCCCAGCCGTCCCGGAACTCGAAGTGCATAGGGCGCACTCGGGGCCATTTGTGCATCACAGCTTCCAGGATGGACGAGTAGTAAGCCGCGTTGAAAAGCGTGTCACAGGTTCCGCTTGTCCCAGCGTCCACGCCCCATTCAGTAATGAGAATCTCCAGGTCTTTCATTCCCGGGTAGCGGGCCAGCATCTGGTCGACATTCTCAATATGCTTCAGGAAATTTTCGGGTGACTCGTAATAAAGGTGGAATGAGAGAAATCCGAGGGGAACGCTGTTCTCCACGCAGTACCTGACTGTATTCTCCAGCACCTCAATCGGGCAGCCCATAACTGCGGGACCGCCTACCTTCACAGTGGGATCGGCCCGGTGCGCGGCCGCCGCCGCCACCGCAAAGCCCGGACCATCGAATCCGGGCGGCTCGTTCAAATACTCGAAGTAACGAATCCCTCGCTTCTGCTCCACGTTCCAGTGGCGTGTCACCTGGTAAACGAACTGTTCGAGAAGGGCGGGAACAGGACGCTCCTTTTCATCCAGCATCTCTTTCGGAAAGCTGGCGATGTTCCAGACCGGCTCGGCCCCCGCTTGAGCAAGAGCGTCCAGAATGGCATCTGCCGCGGAGAAATCGATTTCCACTTTGCCGTCAGAGGTGATCTTAACCTTCCCGGTGTCGGCGAACGGGTCACATCGCACCAGCTTCCCGCCCATCCGTTTCAGCATTTCCGTCATCTGGATGTAAAACATCGGGTCGCCGGTCTCCGCGCCCTGCGATATGTCGGAGTGCGGCCGGGGCATTACTCCGAGGCTGTCATCGGGCAGGACAGTGACATCCACCCACCGTGGAAGGATCTCCGGAAGGTCGGTTGGCAGGTCGCCCAGTGGCCGGAAGACCACCGTTCCGAAAGCGGGGGCAAGTGTGAGGATGATTCCCAGACAAATCAGCGAGGGGATTCGCATCATTCTGCCTCCTGTGTCGTTACTGCCCCTCCGGCAAAACGCCGTCCTCCCGCGAGCGTTCAAGCGCAGGCCCGTTTGCGGGAATCTCGGCCGCATACCGCAGGGCACACAACTCTCTCCCCTTTAGACGCCTTCTGTTCTGTTCCTTCCCCGGCTGTCCCGGCTGGTAGGGAGCGGCGGGCCGCAGGGTGAACTCCCCGAAGGGCGGCAGACCGAAGCTTCCGCCCTCTAAGGGAGTGCTTTATGACATCTAGAGAGCGGGTGCAGAGGGTGCTATCCGGCCAGTTGCCGGACCGGCTTCCCTTCAACTTCTGGATGGATCGGGACCGCATGGCGGAGTTGGACCGCCGCTACGGCGCGGACTTCCGGCTGACGCATTACGGGGCGGATGTCATTGAGGGATTCATCCTGCTGCACTTCTGGCCGGGTCTTTTCGCAAAAACAGTGAACGACGGCAAGAGCGTCTGGCAGGTGGAGCCCATGGTCCAGGACATTCGCGATGCGGTGGACCATCCGATGCCGGACCCCAACAACGAAGCCGTCTATTCGGATCTGCGGCAGAAGCGCGCCGAGTGGCCGGACAAGGCCATATTCGCACTCACCGGAGGCCCCTTCAGCATTCTGGAGCCGCTGCGTCTGGCGGAGAACGTCTTCTACGACCTCATTGACCACCCGGATGCCGTGCATGCCATCCTGAAGCGGGCGGAGGAGGTGTTCACGGAGGCCGCACGGCGCGCCTGCGCGGAGGACATTGACGTCCTCTACATCGCCCACGACATCTGCAGCCGCAACGGAGCAATGATGTCCCCGGACATGCTGCGCGAGTTCCACTTCGACTACCTGCGCGGAATGGTGGAGGCCGCACACGCCGCCGGCAAGAAGGTGTTCCATCACACGGACGGCTATGTGATGGACATTCTGGACCTGTTCATCGAATATGGCTTCGACGGCATCAATCCGCTGGAGCCAAGGTATCACGACTCGGAGGAGTTCGTTCGGCGCTCCGGTGGCCGGCTAATGGTCTACGGCGGAGGGGACAACTGCAACATCATCCCGGACGGCACGCCGGATGAGGTGCGCGACCACGTCAGGCGTCAGTTCGAAGTGCTGGGAGCTAACGGCGGATACATCTTCAGCACGCATGATATCCCCTCGCACTGTCCGGACGAGAACCTGGACGCCATGGTGGAAGCCATCAAGGACTGCCGCTACTGATCGCCCTCTCACAGGACGCCGGGATTTACGGCAGCCCGGCAAGGAGAACCCCGGGCCGGCGGCGAACCCTGTTGCTGGCCTGACACATTACCGGGTGCGGGCGGCGCCCGGACGGAGGATTCGATTATGTCCAGAAGAATCAGCCGCCGCAGCCTGCTGAAGGGGGCTGCGGCCGGCGGGGCAGGGTTCCTGTTCTTGAGGGACAGCCGGTTGGCGTTCGGCTATGAGGCGAACGGCAAACTGAATGTGGCCTGCATCGGCTGCGGAGGACGCGGCAGCGGGAACATTGACGGGGTGGCGAGCGAGAACATCGTGGCCCTCTGCGATGTGGACGAGAACCAGGCTAAAGGAAAGCGCGAACAGTTTCCGAACGCCCGGTTCTTCACGGATTTCCGGGTGATGCTGGATCGAATGGGCCGGGAGATAGACGCGGTCGTGGTCAGCACTCCGGATCACACCCACGCTGTGGCAGCGGCTATGGCGCTGCGGATGGGGAAGCACGTCTACTGCGAGAAGCCTCTGACCCACACCATCCACGAGGCGCGCGTTCTGCGGGACCTGGCCCGGAAGGCGGGCGTGGCCACCCAGATGGGCAACCAGGGTACGGCATCCAGCGGAATGCGCGAATCCGTTGAGGTGCTGCGGGCCGGTGCTATCGGGCAGGTGTACGAGATCCACGTGTGGTCCAACCGTCCGGTCTGGCCGCAGGGGATCGAGCGGCCGAAGGATACTCCTCCCGTGCCGGCCGGCCTCCACTGGGATCTGTGGCTGGGCCCGATGCCATCGCGGCCGTATCACCCGGCTTACCATCCCTTCAACTGGCGGGGATGGAAGGACTTCGGGACGGGCGCCATCGGCGACATGGGCTGCCACACGGTGAACATGCCGTTCATGGCGCTGGACCTGCGGGATCCCATCGCCGTGGAGGCGGAGGCTTTCGAGGGGAC
>CALCJH010000293.1 GCA_937967775.1 uncultured bacterium
CATCGCCATTCTGGCGGCCATCCTGTTCCCGGTGTTTCAACGGGCCAGGGATTCCGCCGTTCGGACGAGATGCCTTTCCAATATGAAGCAGATGGGTCTGGCGTTCCGGATGTACATTGACGACAACCGGGATACCTACCCACCGTCCGACCACAACGACCAGCGCCTCACCTGGCTGGCCGGCCTGCAGCCTTACAGCAAGACGGAGCTGCTGTACCGGTGTCCTGCGGACACCAGCAATAACTGGGGCAGCGTGCCCGGGACGCGCCGCACCAGCTACGGAACCAACTTCTACTTCACTCCGGCGGCTCCGGGGGACGAGCCCGGCATCAACGGCTTCATTAAGGACTCAATGGTGGCGAATGTCTCGCAGTCCATCTATATCTGCGAGCTGCGCCGCAATGGCACTGCGGACCATGTCCATCCCTGCTACTGGCCGTTCCGAGTCCGTCCCCAGCAGGAGGTGAACCAGAACGCCCACCGGGGAGGCAGCAACTATGTGTTCCTGGACGGGCATGCGCGCTGGATGAGGTGGGAGGATACCTGGCGAAATGACGGGTCCGTCAACCTATGGGATCCGTTTTAGGGAAGCTCTCAAATCCTGAGAACATCTACTTTCAAAGGGACAAAAGGATGAAAATAGCAGTTCTGAAGAGCTTGACGCTTTTCGCCGTTGTTCTGGCGATTGCAGGCACATCTGCGGACGCGCGTCCGCACTACTACGTGGGCTGGGAAAGCCGGCAGCTCATCACCAGCGGCACTTATGCCGGTCTGGCAGAGCCGAACTATAACCGTCTGACATTCCTTTTCGGGCACTTCTATGATGACAACCCGAACAGCAACCACTTCCACAGCGTGGGACGCTACACTTACAGCGGCCCGCGCACCGCGCCCGTGGTTGTGGATACCAGCGGCAACAACCGCCTGCCCGAGATCTTTGCTCGGGTGAACGAGCCGTTCATCCCGCTTCTGCCGGGCAGCGGCATCTGGGCCGGGAAGTATGTGTCCGGTCTGGCCGACGGCGAGTATGCGCGCCTGACCATCGCCACCGTTGGCACGCTGAACGGGGGCGACGTCGGCGCACAGACTCTGTTCAACAAGAGCCCGCATTATGCCGGATCGCTGGACGGATCCACGGTTGCGCTGGAGCTTCTGGAGATCAGCCCTGGCCTCAACGTGGCCGATGAGAGTGGCAATCCGCTCTTCGGCAGCGGAAATCTGGCGGTACTGGGATCCGGCAATCTCTGGCAGTACACGCCCGTCTTTTGGGCGGATCTGTCGGTGGGGCAGGACGTTCCGCTGACCGCGAAGTTCCGTCTGGTGGATCTGAACGGCGTGCGTGAGCCGTCCGGCTACTTCTACTACGACTTCCAGACCGTCGTTCCGGAGCCCGCCAGCCTGAGCGTGCTGGCAGCCGGGCTGACTGGTCTGGCCGCGCTGCGCCGACGTAGCCGCGCCTGAAAGAGTGTGAGAAGCGGGGAGGCCGGATGACGAGCCGCCCGGCCTCCCCGGCTATCTTGAGTCGCATTGCAGGAGAAAAGGATGAGCACAAAAGAGCGGGTGAAGCGATTTTCGATGAGTGCGGCGGTCACCTTGATCGCCTGTGCCTCTCTTCTGTCCCCTGCCGCGTTTGCGGCTGGCACCAAGTTTTTCAGCGGACACATCGGCGTCGATATTCGAGACGGATCGTTTGTCATCGGCCGGTTTTACAAACTGGGAGGACCAACTGGCATCCCGCAGTTCGAAGACTTTCACAAAGTGTTCTCGGTGGACCTCGCCTACGACGATGCGCTCGGCTACTGGATCACCAGCAATCCGGGTTATGCAGGGTTCTGGAACTTCAAGGACAATCCGCTGGATCTGGTGGGCGCGAAGGTGGGCATCGCCTTTCTGGACGGTCTGTGGAAATGGGATGGAGCGATTTTCAGTCCCACTGCCTCCGAACGGTTGCGGGTGGTCAATCCTAATGGGCCAGGCTTTACGGAGAGCGGGGCCGGATATGTCAGCCCCGGTTTCTGGATGACCATCCCTTCGAACAACTGGTTGCACGAGCATGTGCCGGCACGGTTGATCAGCACAGGAAGCGATATCAACTCTCCAGCGGATGGCATCTATCTGGCGTTGCTGCGCATTGAGATGCAGGACGGCTCTACAGGGCCCTCCGATCCTTATGCGATTGTATTGAACAAGGGATTGTCAGACGCCGATCTAGTCGCAGCTGACTACTGGGTCAAGACCAACGTGGTTCCGGAGCCTGCCAGCCTGAGCGTGCTGGCAGCCGGGCTGGCTGGTCTGGCCGCGCTGCGCCGACGCAGCCGCTCCTGAGACAATAGAGTGAAAAGCGGGGAGGCCGGAGACGAGCCGCCCGGCCTCCCCCGAATCTGGAAAAGGAGAAAAGGTCATGAATCAACTCAAGATGGTCATTTTGCCGCTGGTTGCGGCAGTCGCAATGTCGGCCGCGTCCTTTGCCGTCTCCTCGCAGGTTCTTGCCGAGGAGCACGAGCATTTTTCGGGCCACGTGGGGATAGACTTCCGCGACGGCTCTTTCCTGATGGGACGCTTCTATAAGGTGGACGATGTTCCCCACTTCGACGAGGACCACAAGGTGTTTCCGGTGGAGCTGGAGCTCGACGACTCCCTGGGATACTGGATTACCAACGAGCCCGGGTATGCAGGCTTCTGGAAGTTCAGCCCAAACCCGGTGGACCTGGTGGGCCTGAAGCTGGGGATCGCGTTTGCTGACTCCATCTGGAAATGGGACGGATCCGCCTTTGCTCCCACCGTCTCGGAGAGGCTGCGCATTCTCAATCCGGACGGCCCGGGCTTTACCGAGAGTGGACCGGGGCCCGTTGCGCCCGCCTTCTGGTTCACCGTGGGGGCCGACAACTGGTGGCACGATCACGTGCCGGTCCGCCTGGTTTCCACCGTCGGCGATCCCAACTCGCCCCCTGATGGCCTCTATCTGGCGCTGTTGCGGGTTCAGAGCCAGGACGGCTCCATAGGTCCTTCTGACCTTTACGCGATGGTCTTCAACAAGGGGATGACCGAGGAGGAGCACGACGCGGCCGTGGACTGGGTGGTTGAAAACGTAGTGCCCGAGCCCGCCAGCCTCACCGCGCTGGCGGCCGGTCTGGCCGGGCTGATCGCGATGCGCCGGCGATCCGCCTGAGCCTGTGCCGAAGTCCGGGGCGTGGCTGTCTTCCCGGGCCGCTGCTCCGATATCGGGAAGCCGGTCCCGCCCCGGACGCTTCCGGATAAGGAGGTTGATGAAAAATGTTCAGGCTCTCGACACTGGTTGCCGTCCTGACAATGGCCATACTTGCGCAGGCCGGGTTTGCTCAACACGAGCATGACCTGCATTTCGGTATTGTCAACGGCCGAATGGCCGTGGCGGAGCCGGACACCTATGAGGTGCCCAAAGTGCTGTATTTTGACGGGGAAAACTACCTCCGTGATCAGGGCATGGACGGTGTACTGGTCTACGTGCCCGGCGGCGGCAGCTATTTTCAGCTTAGAAGCTTCACCTGGAGGCAGATCTCCATTACGCCGGGGTTGAACATCGGAACCTGGTTCGGGCAGGGTCGGCCGGGATTTGCCAACCTGGACGACGGTCCCAACCGCCACCTGCACAGACTGGTTTCGGCGCGGCAGCCCGGCACATATCTCTTTACGAGCTATCTGCACAACGGCATTGACCATCTGGGCAATCCTGTCCCGGACTCGGAGCCGTTCACAATGATCTGGGTCACGGCCCGAAACAACGACAACGATGCTCCGGCGTATGCTGCGGTGGACCTGCCCCTGCTGCGGAATCTGCCGGATACGCCGCCGTTCCCGCTGGAGAACGGGTGGGCCGGTGTCGAGCTTTCCAACCTTGTCGTTTCGGCCGTTTTCCCCTCTGGCTTCTACGCACAGACCGCCTCCAGGACGGGTGGAGTGTTTGTGCAGGGCGGTTCCGGCGTTGTCGCCGGGGACCGGGTGACGGTGCGCGGATGGCTGGCCACTCAGGGATCGGAAAGAGTTGTTGTGCTGAACGAACCGGTCGAAAAGACGGCCTCCGGCCCCGCTCCCCGTCCGCTTACGCTGCGGTGCTCTGCCGTGGGGGGTGGCAGGATGGGCAAGTATACGCCCGGAACGAAGAACGGGGCGGGCATCTCGAACACCGGCCTTCTCGTTCGAGTGGCGGGAGTGCTGCGCTCCGAGTCGGGAAGGCTGTATGTGGATGACGGAAGTCCTGCGGTCAATGATGCCGCAACGGTGGGGGGAGTGAAGGTTTCCACGCAGCTGCTCGGCTTGTCGGCCGTGTTTCCGCCCTCCGGGTCCTTTGTGGTGTTGACCGGCATCAGCGGGACGGAGGAGACCCCGTCGGGTGTCATTCCGGTCATCCGGGTTCGGGGACAGTCCGATATCGTAACGCCCTGAACGGACAGCGCTCTCCTGGCAGGCCACGGATGAGAGGATATCGGGAACGTGGACTGCAGCGGCTTGATTTGGGCCGGCGGGCTTTTCAGCCCGCCGGCTCTGTTCCTTCGTTCAGGACTGAGACAGGTGATACGTCGCAACAGGCGGGTGAAAGTAAAACTTCTTTAATAACATACCCAGTTATTAAAGAAACAGGCCGTTTTCTTTAATAAGGCGGTTCCTTGCGGCCTTTTCCTATCGGTCCGCTCTCCTCAGGACCACCTTCAGTCCTGTCTTCGGCCCCTCATTGCCGCAGCGGTCCACGGCCGCGATGGCGACGGCATAGTCCACCTCATCTGCTCCGCTGAGCTGCAGCTTCGCTTCTCGGTAGGCTCCTGGGAGCACGTGCGTCTTCCACTGTCCTCCCGGACGTGTATACAGCACCCACAGAAACGGCTGCTCGTCGTCGCCCGGCCTCCAGCGGGCCGTCACGCTCAGACCATCCGGCTGGACCTCCAGCGCCAGCGCGGGCCGCGCGGGCGGCCGATCATCCAGCCAGGGCGATGCCGGCGGAAGCGCCTTCACGGCATACAGCTCTCTCAGCCCGTCCGCCAGAGCCTGACTTCGCTGCAGTGCCTTGAAGCTGAAGTGCACGTTCCCGGTGGCGCCCTCCTGCCGGCGGGTCAGGCGCACCTGCTCCAGAATTTCGCTGACCGGCCAGTCCTCCAGCACCTTGCTGGTGAAGTTGCCCGGCCAGATATGCCGGCCGTGGCGATTCTCCTGTACCCAGTATCTCAGAAGCACCGGATAGCTCTGGGCCCGGGCCTCGATCTTCCAGTAGAGCTGCGGCGTCCAGTAGTCCAGCCATCCCTCTTGGAGCCACTTGCGCGCGTCAGCATAAAG
>CALCJH010000294.1 GCA_937967775.1 uncultured bacterium
TTGCGGAGCAGCAGGAACTCCCAGTCCTCGCCCCGCGCACGGAACGGGTAGCAGTTGACGCGTCCGATGAACAATCTCCGGGTCTCGATCATGGTCTGTCCGCGAGAGAGTCTAGCGCGATTCCCCCTCCAGCGCCACCCTGACGGCCTCCGCCACAGTCCGCACCCCGACGCACTCCACCCCCGCCGAGGGAGCCACCGCGCGCGCATCGCGGCGCGACAGGATGAGCCGCGTGAAGCCGAGCCGAGCCGCCTCCCGTGCCCGGCGTTCCGCCTGCGCCACGCCGCGCACTTCCCCGGAAAGCCCGATCTCTCCCATTACGGCGGCTCCAGCGGGAACGGGGCGGTCCTTCAGGCTGGAGGCCACCGCGATGGCCAGAGCAAGATCAGCCGCCGGCTCCGAAAGACGCAACCCGCCGGTGACATTGGCATACACATCCGCCTGCCCCAGTCTGAGGCCCGCGCGCTTCTCCAGCACTGCCAGCACCAGGAGCAGACGGTTGAAATCCACACCGGAGGCCATCCGCCGGGGGGAAGGGAAATGCGTGGGAGCCGCCAGCGCCTGCACCTCCACCAGCAAGGGACGTGTGCCCTCAAGCACCGGACAGACCACGCTGCCGGCTTCCTTCTCGTCTCTCTCCGCAAGAAGGGCGGCGGACGGATTCTCCACGGGGACCAACCCGGCGCCGCTCATCTCGAAGATGCCCACTTCGTCCGTTGCGCCGAAGCGGTTCTTGACGGCGCGCAGGATCCGGTAGGCGCTGTCGCGGTCGCCTTCGAAATAGAGCACGGTATCCACCATGTGCTCCAGCACCCGTGGCCCGGCCAGGGAGCCATCCTTGGTGACATGTCCCACAAGGAAGGCCGGGATCCCCCGCGACCGCGCGACCGCGGCCACCTGCCCCGCCGCCGCCCGCACCTGACTGACCGTCCCCGGAGCGGAAGGAGACGAAGGGTCGGACATCGTCTGGATGGAGTCTATGACCAGAGCCCCGGCGCCAGTGGTCTCCACCAGACTTTCCAGCGCGCTCGCGTTCGTCTCCGGACTCACCCAGACCCGGTCCGAATCCACACCGAGCCGCCGCGAACGCATCCGGATCTGACGGGGGGATTCCTCACCGGAGACATAGAGCACCCCCGTTCCCTGCCCCGCCAGATTGCCTGATGCCTGCATCAGAAGGGTGGACTTGCCGATGCCGGGATCGCCCCCGATCAGCACGACCGACCCGGGAACCAGCCCTCCACCCAACACACGGTCCAGCTCGGAGATGCCGGTGGAGAGACGCTGCTCGGCGGTGAAATCTATTGATGACAGAGGCTCCGGCGCTGTGGCGGGCTGAGTGCGAGGCCTGGCCGCGGGAGGCGCTGGCGCGACAGGCTCCTCCACGATGGTGGCCCATTCGGAGCAGTCCGGGCACCTCCCCATCCACTTGGGAGACTCGTAGCCGCAGTTCTGACAGACAAACTGGACGGAAGGCTTGGGCATCGGGGTCACCGGCGTCTAGTTTCCCCGCAGCCTTGCGCTTTCCCTTCAGGCAGAAGGAGGCAACAGGAAAGCCGGTGCACCCAATGTCGCCTTCCGGCGGTCACCGGCCTCAGGAACCGGCACATCTACCTGATAAGGCCACACGGCCGAATGAGGAACAACTATTTTCAGGGAAGCGTCCTTCATCGCCCGCCGGCGCCTCCCGGGAGCATATCCAATGAGAGTATTCACCCGCCTGGCCGCCGCCTTGCTGGTCTGCGCGTGTGCGGGAAGCGCCGCGGCCCAGAAGATCACCATCCCGCTGCCGTTCGACACCCTTCAGGGCAAGACCAGCAAGTTCAAAACTGTGGTGGACCTGGACTTGAACCTGTTCGTGAGGGATCAGGGTCTGCCCATCCAGGGTCAGGCTGTTCTGATCCAGAACGTGCGCTACGGCGCCCGTCAGGCCGACGGACTCGCGCCGGTGACGACTTCCCTGCGCATCTCCAAACTGGAAGGCTCGGTAATGGGCCAGAGCGTCCCGGAGCTGAAGAAGGCCCTTTCCAAGATGCCGGAGATGCCAACGGTCACCAGCTTTTTCACACGCAAGGGCCAGTTGCACAGCATAAAGGTCTCCGGCATTCCCGGCTCCGCGAAGCCTTTCTCTATGAAGCTGGACTCATCCCAGATCCCGGGGGCGTCGTCCCCGATGCTGTTACCTCCGAACGGAGAGATCGAACTCGGCGTCCCCACCGTCCTGAAGCAGGACCTGAGCGCGGCTGGAATCGAGGGCCAGTTCAGTATACAGATCATTCCGCTGGAGGTGGTGAGGGCGGCGGGAGAGGAGGCTGTCCAGTTCGTGGTGACATCGGACGGCGGCCAGATGATCAGGTTCGACTCCCGGGGAATGGGGCTCCCAGCCGATGTGCCCGCATTCACCGGCAGCGCGAGCATCAACGTATCCGGCGAGATGCTGGTGGGGCTCCGCAGCGGGGAGCCCATCCGGCAGAACCTGGAAGCATCGGTGATGGTCTCGGCCGACTCCGCATCCATCCCGGTGGCAGGCGACTTGAAGATCCGCGTGACAGGATTCCGGCTCCAGTAAGCCCGGCCTCTCAGGCAAAGTCCGGGGTCCGCACCGCCGGATGTGGCGGCGCGGACCCTTTTCGCGCCAACATCCTCCCGAAGCGGGCGGCCTGACCCCGGCAAGGGCAATGATGACCGCCGCCCGGCCTGGCATCCGTCCGGGAGGATCTTCCATGAAGAGTTTGATGCCGC
>CALCJH010000295.1 GCA_937967775.1 uncultured bacterium
CAGGCGGCAACCTGCAATACTCCGGACGGTTGGGGCAGATCGGGGCCAGCGGCTCCCACGCGGGGGTGCGCTCGCAGGTGTGCAACCAGTTTTTCCAGGGCGCGATCCTTCACCAGAGTGTCGGGGTTCAAAAGGATCACCACCTCTCCTCTGGCACCGAGGATGGCCAGATTGTTCGCCCTAGCGAAGCCCAGGTTGTGCTCAGAGCAGATCAGCTGCACCTGAGGGAACTCGTCGCGGACCATGTCGGCCGAGCCATCGGCTGAGGCATTGTCCACCACAATCACTTCAAGATCCAGCTCGGGGGTCTCGCGGAGCACCGACTGCAGGCAGTCCCGCAGAAGCTCGCGTGTGTTGAAGTTCACTATTATTACGGAGAGATCCATCAGTCTGTTTCGCCGGAACCCGCCTTCGCCTCAGCTTCGCTTTCGTAGATCTCCAGAATCCTGTCAGCAGCCGCCTTCTTGCTGTAAACGCGTTCCACCAGAGCCCTGCCGGCAAGTCCGACGGCACGGGCCTGTTCCGGATGGGCCAGGAGGACACAGACTGCTTCCGCAAAACCGTCGGCCGTGTCCTGCACGAAGATGTTCTCGCCGGGCGATAGGTCCATTCCCTCCACCCCGAAGCGGGTGCTGACCACGGGGCGACCAAACGCCATCGCCTCGAGCACTTTGACCTTGATGCCGCTTCCGAACCGCAGTGGGGCCACCACCACACGGCTCTGCGCATAGAACGGCGCGACATCGGGCACCCGCCCGGTAACACGTATCTGCGGGCACCCGCCGGCCCGCTCCAAGAGCGATTTCGGGGGATCGGCTCCGACTATCGTCAAGGTGGCTCCGGGATGAACCCTTGCGATCCGCGGAAAGACGTCGCTGATGAACCAGAGTGCGCCATCCACATTCGGTGTATGAACAAAGGATCCGACAAAGAGGATATTCAGATGTTCCGGCTCCGCGGCGGGAGGACGCTTCTCCTCCATATCCACAGCGACAGGGAATACGACCACACGGCGCGCCCCCGCCTCCTTCGCCACTCTGGCGTCCTGAGGGGTCACCGCCATCACACAGTCCATTTTCTGGAGGACGCCGGACTCGGCTGTCTGGACTGCGCGCGCCACCCTGCTCAACCGCCATCTTTTAATAGACCCGGCCAGTTCCGCCTCACGCCAGCAGCGGACAAACTGGACATCCTGTTCCAGGAGCACTCGCCGGTATGCTCCAGTCCCACCCTCACGGATGGCACTGTACCAGAAATCGTAATGCACGACGTCTGGCCGCCAGAGCTCGGCCTGCATCCGGACTGCCCGCCAGAAAGGGCCTGGACAGCCATAGTAGGAATGCACAGGTTTCCCACTCAACAATCCTGACAGCACATAATAGACCCGGTATGCTCCCCTATGGAAAATACTTTTCCGATGCGGCGCGGGGACGGCAACGACCGGCCCAAACCGGGCCAGGTCTTGAATCCGTTCCGAGGGGTCCGGCCCTTCGAGCACAACAAAAGCCACCTCGTGCTTCCCGGTCAGGGCTTCGATGGTCTGGAGAGTCAGCTGCTTTCCGCCGGAGTCTGCGGGAAGCGGGCAGTGTGGCAGGGCAAAGAGAATGCGCATCGGTCGGTGAGTCCACCTTACTGGTAAGGCTGATGCTCGGGCTTCAAAGGCAGTAGTCTCGAGATCAGAGCAGGGCATTGTATCCCCCAGCTCTGCAGATCCGCCTGCCTTTTTCCCACTGGCGCGACCCGTTCCGCCCTCAGCCACAAGCGGTACGGCCAAACGTTACTTCACCCGGGCACTGCACCTGAGCTGTCGGCTCTGGCCGGCTTTCAGACCGGTCACTGTCCACTCCACCCTTCGCGTGATGGGAGAATACGTTCCGGCAGGCGAGATGCTTTCCGGAATGAGCTCCATCCCGTCGGGTACTAGAAACGTGACGGTTGTCTGCTCGACCGTTGAACTGCCGAGGTTCCTGCATACGCTGGTGAATGTCACTGTATCGCCCGGAAGGGGAGCGGGATTGTTCGCAGTAACCTGAACCTCAATCCGGGCCGGATTCGGATCCTGAGGCTCCGGATCCGGGAGCGGCGGCGGGTCATCGCCAGGGGGGGGATCGGGGTCCTGCTGTGCCGCCCCCCGGGGCTCGAAATCAATCACCGTAAGCGAGTGAGCAGGAAATGTGTAACTGAAGGACGAGCCTGAAATCGACAGCTCACCTGTTGTCACGCTTGCCCGCGACGGATCTACATAGACATCTCCCTCCATCCCGTCCGGACTGTTCAAGACCGAAACGCCCACCGTTGATGCCGGCAGAAAACCGTTCAGGGCCACCTGCACTGTTGCATCCCGGCTGGAGGAGTAGTTGACTACCATCAGGCTCAGAGCTCTGCCAGGATTCGAGAGTGCCACCACGTCAAGATCGGCTGCCTCCGTAACTGTCACCGGCAGCACATATCGGCCGGGGGTGCGGGCGTTGTATAGTTGGAGAGCGTAATATGGCACCGTGACGCCTCTGCGTCTCTCCCCTGTTTCTCGGTCGATGTCATCGTAGATAAGGCGAAACGTGGGATACCCCGTCCAGCCGCCCGGTCCCGAAGCCACCTCCAGCAGGTGAAAGTAGCAAGCCGCATCAATCCCCGTCCGCAGAAAGGCATTTTGCATTCGCGCAACGGCAAGGGCTGATTTCAGCCTGTGCTGATGTTTCCGGTATACTGGGTCTGACCCGACAAACACCCCGTATTGAACGTTATATTCTGTAATAAAGATCGGCTTTGGATATCGAGCCCGGAACGCCCTGAACCTGTCCTCCAAGGCGCTGACATCCTGAAAGAGCGCGCGGTATTCCGCTTCGTAGTCTTCAGAGGCAGCCTGCGGCCCGACGTATTCGTGGAGAATGATGAAGTCCGCTTTCTGGTATGCTTCGGAATAATCCG
>CALCJH010000296.1 GCA_937967775.1 uncultured bacterium
CGGAGCTGATCCCGGACGCCCTCAAGCAGTCCTCCCACGGCATCGTGGCCACCACGGTGACGCTCACCAGCCTGGCCATGGTGGTGTTCCAGACCCTGATCCGCACGTAGGCCGACTCCGCAGTCCAGGGCGCGCCGCAGAGTGAACCGCGCCCGGCTTTCCACCCACGGGCCCCGGCTCTCCCCGCCGGGCTTAGGGTGGCTCCGCACGATCCCCGCCCTGCAGAGGGGGGCCGTATTAGGTCACCGTGCTGTTCGCCCTCTCTCCGGAAGCGCGGCAGCGAGCCCGTGCCCCAACTTCCAGGCTCGAGCGGGGCTACCGGCGACACCAGGTCAGAGGTCAGCTGCCAGCGCCGCTCGGTTACCTGGAACGCAGCCTCCGCGTGGGATTTCTGCGGCAAGCCCTCAGGCCGGGGCCCGGCCACGGCGTCTAGGTAACGCGTGACCGTGTAGTACCCGTCCAGCCCCAGAATCTCTTCCTTCTAAGGGAACCAGCAGGTCCCGGGCCGCCTGCGGGAGCTCCTGCCAGAGGTCGCCGATCTTGTGCGTGCGGGGGACCAGCTGTACACCAGCAGGTCCACGCCCACCTGCGGCCCGAGACGCCGGCGCAGCTCCAGAGCCCGGTCCACGAACCCGAGCCCCGTGCGCATCACCACCGCGAGGTCCAGGTCGCTCCACTCGTGGACCGCAGCGGACGTCAGGAACCCGAATACCGTCAGCTGCAGGACGTCGGGGTCCGATGCAAGGGTCCGGCGGATGCGCTCCAGCTCCCCAGTAGCCGCACCCGCCGTGCGTCCGCCTTCGAGGAAGTCGGCACTCCCGTCCTCTTGTCGTCCGGCTCAAGCCTGGAGCCTGCAGAGGTGGCCCGGGCGCACCCGCCGGTTCCCTCCCTACGGTCCGGGCTCCACCCGACCGTCTTGCCAGACCTGTACCGTCTTGCTCCTGCCATAGGCGTCCTGGAGGGCCCAGGTAGCCTCCGCAGTCGCCCTGCCTAAGGGGTCGTAGCCGACTTCGTACGGTTGCTCTGGCAGAATTCCCGGTGGAAGGTCCGTGACTTGCGCCACCTGCGGGTCCGCACAGGTCCCTCGGCCCGTCTCCACGCGCGCGGGACTCCCTCCAACCACCCGCACGCAGAAGTGGCCCCGCTCGCTGCGCGCCCGTTGTTCCGCAGCCCGCAGGTCTTGCACCACGACGAGCTGTGCCATCACCAGGCGCTTGTACGCCACGTTGCGCTGCCAAGCCGGCAGAGCCGCTGCCAGCAACACGCCGAGCAGCACGAGCGCCACCACGGCCTCCAGCAGCGAGAAGCCGCCCTGAGGCCACCTCTGGCCCGCGGCTTCCCTCCCGGTCACGGCAGGCATGCTCCTCCGGTCCCGCTCACCGTCTCGCACCACCGCCACGCCCCGCCGGCCCTCTCCGGCACCGGCTTCCACCGGCCCAGCGTGGGGAAGAAGGGCGGGGCAAACCCTCGCATCAGCCGCGTGTCGTAGCGGAAGTCCCTGAAGTAGCCGTTTATCAGCTGGCCGGTACTACCGCTGAACCTACCAAACGGCCCGTAGTAGCGCTGGATAACGCCCCCCAAAAGCCGCGCCTGACCCTGAGGCGGACGCGTGTCGTACCCTCTCGCCGTCACCACTCCGGTCTGTCCCTCCCGACCGCTCGCCATGAAAACACCGTGGAGGACCACGTTGTTCGGGGTACCCTCCAGGCCTGTGCTCCCGTCCCACAGCACGACGTCGTTTGCGTGGCTGTACACCCCCAGGATGTTGGGCGGGTTGCTGTTCGGGTCGTTCGGGTCCGGAGGCGACTGGTAGACTAGATCCCTCGTGATCCGAACGTCGCCCTGCGCGAACACCGTGAACTGCGTCTGGGTGTGGACCGCACACCAAATAGGATCCGCTTGGCAGGCGCTCACGGGGTCCGCATTTGGACTCGGCCGGCCCGGCCCCCGCAATTCACGCACGTGTCCCTTACACTGAGAGCTCCAGCTAAGCTTGCACTCCTGTTCCCGATGAGCCTGACCCACGTAGACAAGGCCCACCGGAAGCGCGTGGAAGGTCGCGCGACCGTTCCCATCCACAGGCAACCCCACGATATCTCTGTACCACCAAACCGGGGTGGGCGGCAGCACCTCAACGGTGGTCTCTTCGGTGGCGTAGTTGACCCGCACCACGATTCGGCGTTGCGCTTCCCTCTCCAGATCCCAGTCCAGATTCCGGCATCTGTCCGCCGCGTCCTTGAAGTAGCGCGGGTCGTCGTTACCCAGGCCAAGTCTATCCCTCAGGCGGCTACGGGGCAACTCGAATTCGAATACCTGCCGCCCATTCTCTACCTTCATCTCGAGTCGCTGCAAATCGTTGTGCACGTAAAAGCCGACACGGCCTCCGAGGTCGTCATTCGGCCGTGCGTAAAAATCTGCAGGTACCTGGGGTACCCGGATGTACTGCGGCTGCGGATCCTGGCACCCAGCATCACTATACAGGCGCAGCTCTGGCCGCCCGTCACCGTTGTCGTCTCGCCACCACTCCTGTCGACCAATACGGCCTGTAAAGCCCAGCTTGTCCCACAGCTCCAGCTCGGTCACGGGGTCGTCCCTGTAGGGGTCACCGCCGAAAGCCGCGCGAGCCTGCGCCAGCACATTTGCAGGCAGCGCGATGCAGGGCACTCCGGCTGCCGGGCCGCGCTTGAACACGGCCCCGTCCAGAAACTGCGGGACGTCTGGCGGCACGGCGTCTGCGTCAACTCGCCCGCTGGAGAAGAAGTGAGGCCTCCGGTCACTCGGGTAGTTCAGCGGGTCTCCCCCCGCTTGGGGATCTGGGCAAGGCAGGGTCGTGGCCCCGGCCATGCTCACCTCCCCGAAGTAGAATCTGGGGTTGCGGTAGATCCGGAAGTACTCGTTCGTGTGCACCGGGCCGTACCAAACTGTATCGCTGGTGAACCACACGTCCCCGATGCCCTGCCCCGAGTCCCCGGGATCCCCCTGGTCGCGCCACCCCGTGTGGCGGAACGTAAACAACGCGTACCGCGCAAACGAGTCCTTCGTGACCTTCACGATCACCGGGTCGTCCGACGTGCCCCTTGCGTACCGCACCACCCTCGACGTGAAGGCCCCGGACTGTCCGTCGGCGATGATCTCGTAGCGCAGGTACATGGTGTATTCGAAGCTGCTTGCCGGCTCCACCGACCGCCCGTTGGGACCGCAGAGCTTGTACAGCCGGACCCTCGCTCGGTAGCGTTGACCGTTGCCTCCGGGGACCTCGTTGTCCGCGGGTGCGAGCTGCAGCTTCAAGTAGGGGTCCCTTGAAAAGTTCACGTGGAACTCGATGAACGGCGCCTGATCTGGGTCGAACGGACAGGGGCGGTTCGGCACCGGGTTGTGCACCAGCGGTCCCTGGCCGTTCACTTTCAGGTAGTTGAAGACCCTGAGGGGGTCGTCGTTCGCCGCGATGGTCGGCATCACAGACTCGATGGCCCCCACGAACTCCGCACGAGCTCCCGGCACGTTCCCCAGGTACGCCAGGAGCGCCGCCCTTGCCACCGTCGCTCCGGCCTCGGCCGCGGCCAGAGCCCTAGCCTGGTGCTCATGCGCCAGGGCCATCTGGAGCTCCCGCGTGACCCCGATCAGGAGGAGCGAGGAGATAACCATCAGCACCAGGAGCACAATCAGCACTGACAGCAGCGCCAGTCCGCCCTGACGGCTTTGCTGGACCTTGCTGCCCAACGCGCTCACCTCCTGTCCTGCTCAAAAGCAGGGTGTCGGTGCAGGCGAAGGCGGTGGGTCCGGGAGAGGGTGTCTCCACGGGTAGTTCCGCAACGCCGCGTCCGCACGCAGGCGCCGCACCGCTGCCCTGCCCTCATAGTTCTCATGCCGGGTAGCGACCTCCACGGTCACCCGCCGGACCTCAGCTGCCGCGTCCGGGTCCGTGATCTCGACCCCGCAGTGGTCGAAATACGTGACCCGGAAGTCCACCACTCCAGGAGCCAACAGCTCTTCCTGGTCCTCCACCCGCCTCACCAGGGTGTCACCCTGCCGGAAGAACTCCACCACGTACTCGCGGTCTGGGACCAGAGGCATCCCCGGGGGAACCCGCACCCGCAGGACGGCCGGGTCCAGGCTACTCGCCTCGGAGCCCCACCGGACTTCTTCCAGCATGCGGTCCACGGCTCTGCGCGCGCCGTACTCCGCGTGAAGCCAGGCCCGGTTGACCGTCATGGCCCGCAATCCCGTCACTACGGCGCTGTAGATTGCCACCAGGACGCTGCCGAGGAGGACGAGCATGATCAGGGTCTCCAGGGCCGTAAGGCCCTGCGCGGAACCCAGCGTCCTTGCCCGGATTTGAACGCCAGCGGCTTCCGGTGCGCCCCCTACAGCACGTCCCGCCACGAGCTCCCCTCTCATTGGTCGTCCAGCATCAGGGCCAGCGCTACGAGCGCCTGCGCACCGCCGGCCCGGAAGACGCGGATCGCAACCCTCTTCAGCGAGAGCGGCCGCAGGTCCGGACACTGGCTGTAATCCCACGGGGGGTCTCCGCCCACCCAGACGGGACAGGTGTCCACCTCGACGTCGAACCGGTACGCGGGTTCGCCGGGTCCCGGACGTGGGAGGAAGACGCCTTGAAAGGGCTGCGGCAGGACCGGGTCCGAGCTCCCCTCGACAGGCAGGGGCCTCCGGCTGAACCCCCGGACCTGCAGGAACCGGTTCAGCGCGGCGTTGTCCCGCCCCAGCTCTTGCGCGTGAACCACTTCCGCCAGCCGGCGCGCCACCTCTGTCGCAAGGGTCCGCTCCTCTGCGTCTCGGGTCAAGCGCAACGACCGCCCGAACCCCGTCATCGTGACCAGCAGCACGAACGCAAAAAGGGTGACGGCCACCAGCAGTTCGAGCAGGGATAGTCCCCACTCGTCGTGCCGTCCGCGAGCAGATCCGTGAAGGTCGGCAGACATTTGTCGCCGCCAGTCCATCGCTCCCAACTGCCCTCAAATCCTCCACCGCTCCGGGGCGTCTAACTGGCTCCCGGTCTTGCCTATTTTATATGCCCGGTTGACTGCCGATCCTGCCAGCTTGCCCCCTCAGCCGACCGGGCAAAAATGAGCTGCCCAGGGATGCGAACATCTGAGCGCCACCCGTCCGAGGTGCAAGGGCCTCTGCGCCGCAGCCCTGCTGAGCTCTCCGGAGCAATTTCTGGACCAAGCAGCCAGGTCAGCCTGCACGTGCGGGCACCCGGAGCCTGAGGGAGCAAGTTCCTGGAACCGGTACCTGGAACCGGTTCCTGGTACCTGCACCTACGACCGTGGCACCCGCCAGCGCCAGGCCTGGGCGTACCAAGCCCGGCCAGCCCGTGTCCGTACCTGGAACCGGTACCAGGAACCTGACGACTCGACGGGGAACGGAGGGCTGGGGGCGCTGCCCCCTCACCCCGCGCACCTGGGGAGGTGGTGCAGGCCCTCAGACCCGCGTGCAGGGGCGGTCATGGTGGTAAATCGCACACCGCAAGGCTGGCACCCGACAGCACCAGAGGGGTGACCCGGTCCCGCTCCGTCAGCACCACGGCCTCGCAGTATGTCTCGTCCTGCGGCAGACTTGCAGGACCCGGCTTTCCGGGTTTAGGATCCAGTACTCGGGGACGCCGGCCCTTGCATACACCCGTCCTTCCGCTCTCGGGCGAGCCTCCACGTGGCGTCCGCCACCTCGGCCACTGCCCGGCGCCTGCCAACCTGGCCCAGGTACCAGGAACCGGTACCAGGTACGGGTACCTGGCACCGGTACCAGGAACCGGTCACGGGCGACGGGGGTCTGGCTGCTGGCGGAGAGCCTCCCGAAGATGTCATCGGGCGACCCGGCCGGGGCTGCCTGGATCCCCCAGTACCTTCTCAGGGTCCCCGAGCCGGGCTCTGAAACAGCGACGTGGAGCGGGTACCAGGCACAGG
>CALCJH010000297.1 GCA_937967775.1 uncultured bacterium
CTGATCGCCAAGCCACGCCAGGCTTGCGGCAAGGAGCGTGTTCGCGACGAAGCCGGAGACGAACACGTCCGTGTGAAACTTGCCCTCAAGACCGGCCCGGATGCCCCCGAACAGCGAGTCCAACCCCGCGAGAGCCGCCAGCGCAAGATAGCTGGCATAGTCCCCCGGGATCGTCCAGCGCGTCAGCAAGACCAGGGCGAAGCCGAAGATCAGTCCAGCGACGGGGAGCCAGATCACGTCAGTTCGTCCCTTCCTGCTTCAACGGAACCGGTTTGGCGTACTTCACAGTGGTGGCGCCCGTGAAGGCCGGCACCTCGATGAACTGGCCGCGCTCTATCTTCACCTTGATCCCGACACGCATGAGATCCACCACCCCGTTCGGGATGTTCAGAGCTCCCTCCAGGTCCGCCGGGTTACCGATGGCCTTGATAACGAACGGCGCAGCTGTTGGCTCCCCGTTGATCATGGCGTTCGGCCCAACGCACCGGATGGTCGTACGGGCGACGATGCGGTGATCATTGATGGAGATGGCCTCCGCGCCGGCGGCCCACAGTTCGTTGACCACGTTGCGAAGGTCGAAATCGTGGACGATGTAGAGGTCGGAGTCTATATCGCCCACCCGCTTGGACTTGTTGTCGTCCAGCGTGACGATGACGCCTGGCCCGCGGGCGGGCGTCAGCCCGAGCAGAAACTTGACCTCCTGAAGCTCCTTGTTCAGGGAAGAAGACTCGCGGCTGCGCTGCGAAAGCTCCTGCTCATACTCCTCATTCTTGGCGCGCAGCTCCGCGATGGTAGCTTTCAGCTTTTCGTTGGTGTCCCGCTGCTCCTTGAGCGCTTCAACCAGCCAGGGCACGCGGCCCGAGCCTGCCGGAAGCCCGAGTTGCTGCCGCATGGACCCCTGGGTGTTCAGGTTGGCGGCAAGCAACGCTCCCAGCAGAAAGCACATGAGAGTGACGTGGAACAGCCAGTTTTTGGAGCCCAGACGGCTGAAAACCTGGTTCATCCCTGCTAGTCGCGCCTACTGGACGGCAGTCGCCCCGTCGCTGCCTTTGGGACGGTAAGCCGGGGCGCCGGGATAGCTGACATCCACGTAGAGAATGGTGTTGAGCGGCACCGGCAGCGACGCCAGCACCCGAGATGCCACAGATATCTTCTCCTCGATATCCTGCGGATAGCCGGCCCGTATCTTCGTCCCGTTGACGATATTCAAACACATCTCGCCTGCCGGGTCAATAGAAACCTGACTGACTTTGAGATCGCTTTTCCGGGCCTCCTCCAGACACTTCAAGGCGGCTTCAAGATACGCGCTGGACCAAGGCCGCCCCATCTTCGGTGAGCCTGCCGCGGGAGCGTCTATGAGGGGAAGCGAGCGATCGCGCACAGCGGCGCGGACAAAGGGCACCATCTCACGGTCCAGCGTGTAAAAGCTGCCCTTCCACAGCACGCAGACGTACGGAGAGCGCTCCTTGACACGCACAGACAGCCGCCCGTCCAGTCTGCGGACCACTGCGGCTTGGCGGATTGCAGGATGGGATTCCAGCCGGTCACGCAGCTTCCCGCATGGCGCCAGGAAGTAGTTCCCGCCGACAGCCGGAGCCACCGTCCGCAGCGCATATTCCTGCGTCAACGCTCCGGCCCCCTCCAGCGCCACCCCTTTCACGGCAAATCGGGGGGATGTCAGAGCCGCCGCCACCGCTTCGATGGCCAGAGCGATCAACGCCAACCGGGTAACGGTTAGAACCCGGCTGCGAGCCAGACGCAGTCTGCGTCTGGCCTGCTCGACCTGGGCGGCGGTCATATACCTGCGCCGCTTCACCGCACGCCCTCCGCCAGTCCGCTTTCGATAATCATGGTGATCATCTCCGAGAACGGAATGCGGGCGGCCTGCGCCGCGCGGGGCAGAAGGCTGGTGGGCGTCAGGCCGGGGATGGTGTTTACCTCCAGCACTGTGGGACCGTCTGCCGTGATAAAAAGATCCACTCGGGACATGCCGCTGCATCCCAGCAGGCGGTGCGTCTCCAGAGCGATCCTCTGGATCTCGGTTGTCACGTCCTGCGGGAGGGGAGCCGGGCAGATTTTCTCCGTAAGCCCCGCCGTATACTTGGCCTGGTAGTCGTAGAACCCGCCGGGAGGACGGATCTCAATGACGGGAAGGGCCAGCAGTTCATCCGCCTTCTGCAGGATGCCCACCGTCACTTCCGTGCCCGACACGAGTTCTTCAATCAGAGCCAGCCGATCGTACCGGAGCGCTTCCTGCACGGCCTGTTCCAGATCCTCAGGGCCGCGCACGATGCTTGCCCCCACCGTGGATCCTTCACGGTTTGGCTTCACGATGCAGGGATACCCGCAGGCGGCGCGCACCCGCTCAGTCAGTTCCGCGACGCGCTCACGGCCATCGCTGCAGGTCCAGCGAGGGGTGGGTAATCCGCAGGAGCGAAGCAGCCTCTTGGTAGCGATCTTATCCATCGCCAGGGCGCTCGCCAGCACTCCGGAACCGGTATAGGGGATCTGAAGCAGCTCCAGCAGTCCCTGAACGCACCCGTCCTCGCCGTAGCGCCCGTGAAGGGCGATGAAGACCACATCCGGGCGAACCCGGGCCGGAGCAATCTGCTCCAACAGGAGAGACGCTTCCTGCTCAACAGGAAGTCCACCGGCCGTCCCGGCCGTGTCCGGCCCGCCTGAGGCGGCCGCCACTCTGGCCAGGCGCAGCGGCAACCGCAGGTCCACAGGGCGCGGTTTGAAGCGCGAAGTGTCTATGGCCTCCATCACGGCCCGCCCCGTAACCAGAGACACATCGCGTTCGGAGGAGCTCCCCCCCATCAGGATGACGACTTCTATCAGATCACTCATCCGGCCATTCCCCGAGCAGCTTCACTTCATACTCCAGCGTCACGCCGTGTCTCTCCTGCACCAGTCTCCGTACCTTCTCGGCCAGCCTGCGCACGTCCGACGCCGTAGCTCCTGGGCTCACCACGATGAAATTTGCATGCCGGTCGGACACCTGCGCTCCGCCTTCGCTCAATCCCTTGAGGCCGGTAGCGTCAATCAGGCGGCCCGCTGAATCCGATTCCGGGTTACGGAACATGCATCCGCAACTGCGCCAGTCCAGGGGCTGCGAGGCCCGCCGGGCATCGGCGTAGCGCGCGATGCGCTCCCGGATGGCAGCCGGATCCTCTGGCCGCAACCGAAACACAGCCTGTGCCACGAAGACGTCACCCTGTTGCTCCTGCAACGCAGAGTGCCTGTAGGAAAGCCCCAGCTCCGCGGCGGACGCATCGCGCACGGATCCATCCCGCCCGACCAGAGTGACGCCTTCCAGTGTGTCGGCCACGCATCCGTTGCGCGTGCCCGCGTTCATGATCACGGCTCCGCCGACGGTCCCCGGAACGCCGTAGAGAACCTCCAGCCCGGCCAGTCCGGCGCGCGCCGTGTCGCTGATGGCACGGCTGATCGGACATCCTCCGCCGGCGACGCACCTCTCTCCCTCAACACGAAGACCCTGCAGATCGCCGTCCGCCTGAACCACAATGCCGCGGACCCCCGAATCCGAAACCAGCACATTACTCCCAGAGCCGAGCGGCGTGACTGGCAGGTTGTGCTCTCCCGCGAACAGGAAGACCTGTCGCAGTTCTTCCACGGACATCGCGCGCACGAACAGGTCCGCTGGCCCACCCAGCCCGATCGTGGTATGACGGGCAAGCGGCTCCCGGACGAGCACCTCGCCCCCCACTCTCCTGCGGAGCGCCTCCGCCAGATCCATCAGGCTGTTGTCGCCTGAATTCCCTGTCACGCCGAGGCCACCTCCGCACCCGCCAGGCGCAGGAACTGCTCCCCCGCCGTAACCACGTCGCCCGCGCCCACCGTGATGATCACGTCGCCGGGGCGCACGTTGGACTCCAGCCACGCCGGAACGTCGTGCAGCTGAGGCACATAGTGCACATCCGGGTGCCCCATCTGAACAAGGAGATCGTAAAGGGCATCCGTCTGCACGCCGCGCTCCGGATCCTCGCGGGCAGCGTAGACATCCGTCAGAACAACGCGCGGGACGTTCTTCAAAGCCGATGCAAAACCGTGCAGGTGCTCTGCCGTGCGGGAGTACAGATGCGGCTGGAAGATGACCGTGAGGGGACCGTCATACGCCTCGGCGACGGCCTCCAGAGTGGCCCGGATCTCGGCGGGATGGTGGGCGTAGTCGTCCAGCACCGTCACGCCCCGGACCCGGCCTTTCACCTCCAGGCGGCGGCGCACCCCCCGGAAGTCATACAGGGTGGCAGCTGCCTCCAGTGGATCGCAGCCCAGCTCTACCGCCGCTGCAAGCGCGCCGGCCGCGTTCAGCGCTAGATGCCGCCCCGGTAGCGGCAGATGCACACCCACCTTCCAGTCTGCACCTTCCACCTCGAACGACTGCTCGCCGTTCGAATATGTTAGATAACCCACTCGCACATCCGACGCCGGGCTGAAGCCATACGTCAACCAGCGGCAGTCCACACGCGGGCGCAGGGACATCAGGTGCCTGTCGTCGGCGCAGCCCACGACCACGCCACCCTCGTCTATCTGCTGCATAAACCCCACAAAGCTGTTCTTCACCCTCTCGAAGGTGTGGTACCAGTCCAGATGGTCTTCATCCACATTGGTGATGAGCGCCATACTGGAGCGAAGATGAAGAAAAGACGAGTACGCCTCGCACGCCTCGGAGACGATGAGCGACGCCTTGCCCAGCCGCGCGTGCCCGCCAAGGTTGATCGCCTCTCCGCCCACCAGCACAGTGGGATCCTTGCCACAGCCGGTAAGGATGTGCCCCAGCAGAGCGGTGGTGCTTGTCTTGCCATGGGTACCGGTCACCGAGACGCGGGTCTCGAACAGGGTGTAGAGCTCGCCCAGCATCTCGGCGCGCTCCAGGACAGGAAGCCCCATTTGCCGGGCAGCCACCAGTTCCGGGTTATCATCAGGAACGGCCCGGGTGTAGACCACCCGCTCCATCTCCCCGATGTTCTTCGGATCGTGCCCGATGAACACCGGAATCCCCTGGGCCCGCAGCATCTCGACAGTGGGGCTTTCCGAGCGGTCCGAACCCTGGACACGGCAACCGGCGGCCCGCAGCACCTGCGCAATGGCGCTCATCCCCGCCCCGCCGATCCCGATGAAGTGCGTGGGAGGCTGGATGGCCCGGTCCCCGCATCCACAATGTGTCTGATGGGTCACGTCCTGTAACTCCCCGGCAAACCCTCATCCCGCTCCGATTCCGCCCCGCGTTCGGCCGCTGCTTCCAGCGCCAGGCGGGCCACATCGTGCGCCGCACCCGGCGTCGCCCATTGGTGGATGCGCTCCCGGAGGCGATGAAGCTCCTCCGGGCGGGCAAGGGCATGCTGTATGAGGTTGATAAAGCGCTGCGGCGTCAGGTGCTGCTGATCGGCCACCATGGCCCGTCCCTCCGACGCCAGGGAAAGCGCATTCAGTCGTTGATGATCGCCCTGAGCATACGGATACGGTACCAGTATCGCCGCCACCCCCTGCAGGGCCAGCTCCGCCAGCGTGGAAGCCCCGGCCCTCGAAACCACAAGATCCGCCGCCGCGAAGGCCCCCGCGACATCCTCGATGTATTCTATCCGCACCCAGCCCGGCACGTCTGGCGCATCCTGCAACGTGTCCCGCGAGCCGGTCTGGTGAAGAATCTGCACCCCTGAGGCGGCAAGAGCGGAGGCGCTTTCGCGCACCAGCTGATTCAAGAACTGCGCCCCCTGGCTGCCTCCCACCACCACCAGCGTAAAGGCATCCTCCCGCAAACCGAACGCCCGCCGGCACGCACCTCTATACCGCCGGGCAGCGAACTCCGCCCGAACGGGATACCCGGTGCGAACGACCCGGCAGCCGGACAGAGATGTGGCAGCCTCTTCAAAGGCTGTACAGACGGCGGCGGCCCGCCGGGCCAGCAGGCGCACCGTGCGCCCGGGCAGGGCATTACCATCCACAAGCACCAGTGGCCGCCGCCGCGCAGCCTGAGCCGCGCAGACGGCCGCACTGGCGAACCCGCCGGTGCCCACGACGCACGCCGGCCGCTCCCGCGCCAGCATCCGGGCGGCGGCGAGCACCCCTCGCGCCAGATGCGCTGCCGCGCTGACCGCACCCGCTCCCGACACCAGCGGCCGTCCGGGCAGCCCAGCGAACGGCAGTCCAGCCGCGACGGCCAGGCGCTCCTCCAGTCCGCCGCTTCTACCTGCGTAGAGCAGTCGGAGACCGGGATGAAGCTCCTGCAGCGCCGATGCCACGGCCAGGGC